>CAYUDA010000036.1:0-11501 GCA_964443425.1 uncultured Acidimicrobiaceae bacterium | reverse complement strand
GGCTCCGGCGACGCATGATCATCGACACCCGTGCCCTCTGGCTGGCTGAGACCAATTGCTACGTCGTGGCCCCCGAGGCGGGTGGGCCGGGACTGATCATCGACGCCCCGCCGGACCTGGAAGGGCTCGCCGAGCTGGTGGCCCGCCATCAGGTGGCGCCGGTCGGGCTGCTATTGACCCACGCCCACCTCGATCACGAGGGAGGCGCCCGCGACGCCACTCTCCGTTGGTCGATGCAGGCCTACCTCCATCCGGACGACGAATGGCTCGCCCGCGACCCGCGGATCCAGATCGCGACGCTCTTCGGGAGCGGCGCCCCCGCCGGGGTGGAGGACCAGTTCGCCCCGCCGGACCGGTTCGAGACGCTGTCCGACGGCATGGTGCTCGACGTCGCAGGCGTCACCCTGGAGGTGCTGCACACGCCGGGGCACACCCCCGGCCACTGCTGTTTCCTGCAGCGTGACGAGGGAGTGCTCTTCGCCGGCGACCACCTCTTCGCCGGGTCGGTCGGCCGGACCGATCTCCCCGGCGGCGACGGGCCCACCCTGCTGCACTCCATGGCCACCAAGGTGCTGCCTCTCTCCGACGAGACGCGGGTGCTGCCGGGTCACGGCCCGGCGACTACCCTGGCCCGGGAGCGCCGCACCAACCCCTTCCTGCTGCACCTGTGAGCCGGTTGCGTCACGGCCGCCCGACTCGACCGAGGAGACCATGGGGATGGACAACGAACCGCTGAGGACCGCCCGAGCCGGCGAGCTACGCGGCCCCGATGCGGGCCGTGCGGTCAGGCTGGCGGGCTGGGTGGCACGCCGCCGCGATCACGGCGGGGTCATCTTCGTCGACCTGCGGGACGCCTCCGGGCTGGCCCAGGTGGTCCTCAACCCCGACAACGAGCCGGCACCGATCGAGGTGCTGCACGGGCTGCGCATGGAGTACTGCATCGCGGTCGCAGGCGAGGTGCGGGCCCGTCCCGAGGGCACGGTGAACCCTGATCTCCCCAGCGGAGAGATCGAGGTCGTCGCCGCTTCCCTCGACGTCCTCAGCCCGGCCGATCCGCTGCCGTTCCAGCTCGACGACCGGGTCGAGGTGGCCGAGGAGCGAAGGCTCCAGTATCGCTACCTCGACCTGCGCGGGGCGCGCATGACCGCCAACCTGCAGGCCCGCTCCACCGTCATTCGGGCGATGCGCCACGTCCTCGACGACGCCGGCTTCCTCGAAGTGGAGACCCCCACCCTCATCGCCTCCACCCCGGAAGGGGCGCGGGACATGC
The DNA here is from genome assembly GCA_964443425.1 of uncultured Acidimicrobiaceae bacterium. Classification (GTDB taxonomy): domain Bacteria; phylum Actinomycetota; class Acidimicrobiia; order Spongiisociales; family UBA5794; genus CAYQEC01. The sequence continues at coordinate 10,231 of CAYUDA010000036.1, read as the reverse complement.
TGGTGCCGAGCCGGCTCCGGCCCGGCCACTTCTACGCCTTGCCCCAGTCGCCCCAGCTCTTCAAGCAGCTTCTCATGATCGGCGGGGTGGAGCGCTACTACCAGATCGCCCGCTGCTACCGGGACGAGGACTTCCGGTCCGACCGCCAGCTCGAGTTCACCCAGCTCGACCTGGAAGGGTCGTTCTGGGGCCAGGAGGACGTGCTGGAGACCCTGGAAGCGATCGTGGCCGAGGTCGCCCGCGACGGGCGCGGCGTCGAACTCGAACGTCCCTTCCCCCGCCTCACCTACGCCGAGGCGATGGCCCGCTACGGCACCGACAAGCCCGACATCCGTTTCGGGATGGAGATCACCGACCTCACCGAGGTGTTCGCCGCCACCGAGCTCAAGGCGTTCGCCGGGGTCCTGGCCGACGGGGGCGTCGTCCGTGGGCTCAACGCCGGGCAACTCGGGCTGTCGCGCGCCGGGCTCGACCGGCTCGTGTCCCGGGCACAGGAGCTTGGCGCCAAGGGCCTGGTGTGGGTCGTGGTCGAAGATGACGGCACGCTGCGCTCCCCGGTCGCCAAGTTCCTCGCCGAGACCGAGCAGCAGGGACTGTGGGAAGCGCTGGGCGCCGTCCCCGGGGACGTGCTCCTGATCGCCGCCGACACGGCGCGGGTAGTCTCGGCCGTACTCGGCCAGCTCCGTCTCGAGTTGGGACGGCCGGCGGACCACGACGAGCTGCGGTTTCTGTTCGTCGTCGACTTCCCCATCTTCGAGACCGACGACGCGGGGAACCTGGCCCCGGCGCACCATCCCTTCACCCAGCCGGTGTCGGTGGACGAGATGCGCGACTCGCCACAGACGGCCATCTCGAAGGCATACGACCTGGTGCTCAACGGCAGCGAGCTTGGATCGGGGAGCGTCCGGATCCACGACCCGGCGGTGCAGGCGCAGGTCTTCGACGTGCTCGGCATCTCGCCGCAGGACGCGCAGCGGCGCTTCGGCTGGTTCCTGGAAGCACTGCGCTACGGGACACCGCCCCACGCCGGCTTCGCCATCGGCATCGACCGTCTGGTGTCCATCCTGCAGAATGAGCCCAACATCCGCGAGGTGATCCCGTTCCCAAAGACCCAGACCGGGGGCGATCCCCTCACCGGATCGCCGAGCCGGGTCGACGAGACTCAACTCGCCGAGCTCGGCATCGACGTGCGCCCCGTGGTGCGCCGCAGCTGGGGCGACGCCGACGGCGAGACGTGACCGTGCCCGGCGACCAGGACGACCTGTTCACCGAGGACCGGGCCGCCCGCCGGCGCTCGGTGGCACCACTGGCGGCCCGGATGCGTCCCCGCTCCCTGGAGGAGATCGCCGGGCAGGCTCACCTGGTGGCTCCCGGGGCCGCGTTCCGGGCGCTGGTCGAGTCGGGGGAGCCGTCGTCGATGATCCTGTGGGGGCCACCGGGTACGGGGAAGACGACGCTGGCCCGCCTCGTCGCCGGATATTCCGAGGCACGATTCGCTCAGCTCTCCGCCACCTCGGCCGGGGTCAAGGACGTGCGGGAGGTGTTGGCGGGGGCCGCGCAGCGCATCGAGGAGGATCGAGGCCGCACCGTGCTATTTCTCGACGAGATTCACCGGTTCTCCAAAGCGCAGCAGGACGCCCTGCTCCCCGGGGTCGAGGACGGGATCGTCATCCTGATCGGGGCCACCACCGAGAACCCCTTCTTCGAGGTCAACTCCCCACTCATCTCGCGCTGCACCGTGTTCCGCACCGAGACCTTGAGTCCGGAGGAGATCGCCACCGTGATCCAGCGGGCCCTCGAGGATCCGGTGCGGGGTCTGGGAGGCGGGGTGACGCTTGGTGCCGAGGCCGCCGAGGCACTGGCGGAACGGGTCGGCGGCGACGCCCGACTCGCCCTCAACACCCTCGAAGTCGCCGCCGCCATCGCCCGGGGTCGCGGCGCCGTCAGCGTCGGCGTCGACGACATCGGCGAGGCATTGCAGCGTCGCGTCATCCGCTACGACAAGGCGGGAGACCGCCACTACGACGTGATCTCGGCCTTCATCAAGAGCGTGCGCGGCTCCGATCCCGATGCCGCCCTCTACTGGCTGCACACGATGCTGGAGGCAGGGGAGGATCCCAAGTTCGTCGCTCGGCGGCTGGTGATCCTTGCCTCCGAGGACATCGGGCTCGCCGACAGCCGCGGGCTCCAGGTGGCGGTCGATGCCTTCCGCGCCATCGAGGTGATCGGGCTTCCGGAAGGGGCGTACGCTCTGTCGCACGCCACCGTGTACCTCGCCCTCGCGCCCAAGTCGAACTCGATCAAGGAGGCGATGGATCGCACCCGCCAGCTGCTCGAGGGAACGCCGGGGGCAGCGGTTCCGCCCCACCTGCGCTCGGCCGCCTTCGAAGGACAGCGAGCGCTCGGCGACGGGGTGGGGTACGTCTACCCGCACGACGAGGAGGGCGCCGTCGTCCCCCAGCAGTATCTTCCGGATGGAGCCGTCGACGCCGTGGTCTACGTCCCGAAGGACCTCGGGGAGGAGCAAGCATTGCGGGACCGTCTCGCCGAGATCGATGTTCGCCTCGGGAAACGCCCCCGTCGCCGGTGACGACTCGACCGACCGGCTCGGACCGCGTAGCCTGAGGCCATGCTGTTGCGCATCCGCTGGTTCCTGCTCGGCGTCCTCGCCGTGATCGCCACCGCCGCCTACGCCGCGGTGCGGACTCCGTACCTACGGCGCCGGCTCACCGGACCGGCCATCCGCGACGCCGGTCTGCGGGGGGCGGCCGACCTGCTGGAAGCCGCCTCGGTCCGGGTCGGTGCCGGCGGCCGCCGCTAGGGCCCCGGTCGGACCGACTACCTTGGGGCCGACCCGACGGAGCATCATGAGCCAGCCACCCATCCAGCCCCGCACCCTCAAGGGATTCCGGGACTTCCTCCCCGGACCGATGCTGCGCCGTGAACATCTCGTCGAGACCGTGAAAGGGGTGTTCCGCTCCTACGGGTACAGCCCGATCGACACTCCCGCCCTGGAACACACCGAGATTCTCCTCGGCAAAGGTGGCGACGAGACCGACAAGCAGCTCTACCGCTTCAACGACGCCGGAGGCCGCGACATCGCCCTCCGCTTCGACCTCACCGTGCCGCTCGCCCGGTTCATGGCGCAACACGCCGGGACGCTCGGGGCGCCGTTCAAGCGGTACCACGTGGGCCCGGTGTGGCGGGGGGAGAACACCCAGCGCGGCCGCTACCGGGAGTTCCTCCAGAGCGATTTCGACACCATCGGCACAGAGAGCATCGTGGCCGACATCGAAACCGGGCTCGTGATCCACGACCTGTTCACCGCCCTCGGGTTCGACGCCTTCACCATCCGTCTCAACAACCGCAAGGTCCTCACCGGGTTTCTCGAGCACCTCGACCTCACAGGGGAGGCGACCGCGGTGCTGCGGGCGCTCGACAAGCTGCCCAAGATCGGGCGGGACGCAGTCGCCGCCGAACTCGGGCAGGAAGCAGCGGTGTCCCCGTCGCAGGCCGACGAGATCCTGCGGCTCGCCGCCCTCGGCGGCGGCAACGACGAGGTCCTGGCGGCGCTGGAGCCGCTCATCGCCTCCTCCGAGACGGGACGGACCGGGCTCGCCGAGCTGCGTGAGGTGCTCGGCGGCATGGCTGCGGCGGGAGTGCCCGGCGACCGGGTCACCATCGACGTCAGCATCGCCCGCGGCCTCGACTACTACACCGGCACCGTCTTCGAAACCTTCCTCGACGCCCTTCCCGAGATCGGGAGCTGCTGTTCGGGAGGCCGTTACGACGACCTGGCGTCGCTGTACACCACGCAGCGCTTCCCCGGGGTGGGCGCCTCGCTCGGGGTGGACCGGCTGCTGGCGGCGATGGACGAGCTGGAGATGGGCCCCCGGCGGGACACCGCGGCCGCGGTGCTCGTGGTCTACTTCGAGGCAGACCGGCGCGACGACTATCTGGCTCTCGCATCCCGGCTGCGGCGCGAGGGCCTCGATGTCGAGCTCTACCCCGAGCCGCGCAAGGTGGGCGCTCAGCTCAAGTACGCCGACCGTCGCGGCCACCGGCTGGCGGTCATCGTGGGCGAGCGAGAGTGGGACACCGGCACGGTTCAGATCAAGGATCTCGCCTCAGGCAAGAGCGTCGACGTCGCCGCCGGGGAGGCGGGAGCGACCTGCCGGCGCCTGTTGATGGCGTGAAGGAGACGGCGTGGGGGGGGAGTGGCGCACCCGGCGCCACTAACCTGCCCGACCGAATGGACAGCAACAGTATCCGCCGCGCCTTCCTCGAGTTCTTCGAGGCGCGCCACCACACCATCGTGCCCAGCGCCTCGTTGATCCCGGTCGACCCGACCCTGCTGCTCACCAACGCCGGCATGGTGCCCTTCAAGCCCTACATGCTGGGCGAGACCACCCCGCCGTACCCGCGGGCGGCCAGCGTCCAGAAATGCGCCCGGACCGGGGACATCGACATCGTGGGGACCACCGCTCGCCACCTCACCTTCTTCGAGATGCTGGGGAACTTCAGCTTCGGCGACTACTTCAAGGAGAAGGCCATCCCCTGGGCGTACGACCTGGCCACCGAGGGCTTCGGCCTCGACCCCGACCGTCTCTGGTTCACGGTGCACGAGACCGACAAGGAGGCCGAGGAGATCTGGATCGAGACCGTCGGTGTCCGTCCCGACCGGGTGCAGCGGCGCGACCGTGACAACTTCTGGCAGATGGGGGTGCCGGGCCCGTGCGGGCCGTCGTCGGAGATCTTCTACGACAAGGGCCCGGCCTACGGTCCCGACGGGGGACCGGTCGTCGATGAGGAACGCTTCGTCGAGTTCTGGAACCTGGTGTTCATGCAGAACGTCCAGGACGAGCCGTACCACGTCGTCGGCGACCTGCCCGCCCGCAACATCGACACCGGCGCCGGCCTGGAACGGGTTGCGGTGGTCTTGCAGGAGAAGGAGACCGTCTTCGACACCGACCTCCTTCGCCCGCTGGTGGCGGCAGCGGAGGGGGCCACCGGTGTCCGGCTCGGGGACCGGGAGGGAGCCGATGTCAGCCTGCGGATCATGGCCGACCACGGCCGGGCCGTCACCTTCCTCATCTCGGACCGGGTGGTGCCGTCCAACGAGGGGCGCGGCTACGTGCTGCGGCGGCTGCTGCGGCGGGCGGTGCGGCACGCCTTCCTGCTCGGAGCCGAAGATCTGGTCCTGCCCCGCCTCATCGCAGCCACCGTCGAGGTGATGGGGGACGCCTACCCGGAGCTCGCCGCCCAGCAGGACGCCATCACCGAGATGGCCGAGCGCGAAGAGGTGCGATTCCGTCGCACGCTGCAATCCGGCCATCAGCTCCTCGACCAGGAGCTGACGGCGCTGGAACCGGGGGACGTGTTCTCGGGCGCCACCGCCTTCAAGCTGCACGACACCTATGGCTTTCCCCGCGAGCTGACCGAGGAGATCCTCACCGAGCGAGGTATCCGGCTCGACATCGAGGAGTTCCACCGCATGATGGAGGAGCAGCGGGAGCGGGCCCGCCGCCACTTTCGGGGAGGCGACGAGGCGGCTCGAGCCGACGCCTCTCGCACGCTGCTGCGAGGGATCGACGCGACGACCTTCATCGGGTACGAGGCGGAAGCAAGCCAGGCGCGGGTGCTGGCGATCGTACGGGAAGGGGAGCTGGTGGAGCGGGCCGAGAGCGGCCAGGAGATCGAGCTGTTCTTGGACCGCACCTCGTTCTATGCCGAATCAGGTGGTCAGGTCGGCGACCGGGGCACGGTGGCGACCGCCACCGGCAGGGTCGCGGTCGCCGACACCCAGTACGCCGTGCCCGGCGTCCACGGGCACCGGGGGACGGTGTCGGCCGGGCAGATCGCTGTCGGTCAGGATGCCACCGCCGAAGTGGACCACGAACGCCGCGAGCGCATCCGCAAGAACCACACCGGCACCCACCTGCTGCATTGGGCGCTGCGCGAGGTGGTAGGGAGCCACGTCCACCAGGCCGGGTCGTTGGTGGCGCCGGACCGGCTCCGCTTCGACTTCTCCCACTACCACGCCCTCGATCCCGAGGAACTGCTCGAGGTGGAGCACGAGGTGAATGCCCGGGTGGTGGAGAACGCCACCGTGACCACACTCGAGACCAGTAAGGAAGAGGCCGAGGAGATGGGGGCGCTCGCCTTCTTCGGGGACAAGTACGGCGAGCGGGTGCGGGTGGTGAAGGCCGGGAGCTACTCGACGGAGTTCTGCGGCGGCACCCACGTGCCCTCGACCGGCCAGATCGGCCCTGTGATCCTGCTCGGGGAGGGGTCGGTGGCCGCCAACACCCGGAGGCTCGAAGCCCTCACCGGACTCGCCGCCTACGAGCATCTCTCCGACCTGCGCCGCCAGCTCGAGCAGATCGCGGGTCGGGTTCGGGCTCAGCCGGGCAAGGTGTGGCCCACCGTCGATGCCCTCCTGAGAAGGCTCGACGCCCAGGAGGAACGGATCGAGCGCTTCGAGGCACAGGCACGTTCGTCGGTGGTCGACGAGCTGCTCGACGCCGCCGAGACCGTGGGCGCCCACAGCCTGCTGGTCGCCGCCCGGCCCAGCACGGCACCGGGCGACCTGCGGGCGCTCGCCTTCCAGCTTCGTGACCGCCTCGGCTCCGGCATCGGGGTGCTCGGAGCCCCTCACGAAGGGAAGGCCGGGCTGCTGGTATTCGTGTCCTCTGATCTGGTCGCCGCAGGGGTCTCGGCCGGTGCCATCGTGAGGGCAGGAGCCGGCATCGTCGGCGGCGGTGGAAGTCCCGATCCGGAGCTGGCCCAGGCGGGAGGACCCCATGGCGACCGGGTCCCCGATGCCGTCGAGGAAGCGGCCCGGGCAGCCCGGGAGGCGCTGCGGACACGATGAGCCCGCAGCGGGTGCTGGGCCTCGATCCCGGGGAGCGCCGCATCGGAGTCGCCTTGTCCGACACCATGGGTATGATCGCTCAGCCGTACATGGTGATCGATCGTCGTCGCCAAGACCTGGCGGCGACCCTGAGAGCACTCTGCGAAGACCAGGAGGTCGGCACCGTCGTCGTCGGTCTGCCCGTCTCGCTGTCCGGCGAGGAGGGAGAGGCCGCCCGGAGGGCCAGGGCCTTCGGGGCGGCGGTGGAAGAGATCCTCGGGTGCGAGGTGGTGTACCAGGACGAACGGTTCACCACGGTGCAGGCGGAAGATGCCCTGCTGGAGGCGGGAATGCGACGGGCCGAGAGGCGTGAGAGGAGAGACAAGGTGGCAGCAGCGCTGATGCTGCAAGGGTTCCTCGACGCCCAAAGGCGAGGAGACGCCTCGTGACCGGACCTGTCGAGCCGCTCCCCGCGCCGCGCTCCGGCCCTCCCTGGTGGGTGTGGCGCATCGTCCAAGTCGTCGCGATCCTCTTGCTGATCGCCGCCGTGTTCGCCGGCTTGAAGGCCGCGGCGCACCGGTTCGCCGAGGCCGTCGGCACCACCCCGGAGACGGCGAGCACCGTGGTCGCCGGGAACGCGGTGACGGTGGAGATCCCGACCGGGTCGTCGGCGCGGTTCATCGCAGCGTTGCTGGAGGACCAAGGCGTAATCGCCCAGGGTGTCGACTTCGAGGACGCCGTCAGCGCGCGGGGAGTGGCCTCACGCCTCCAGGCGGGGGAGTACGAACTCGTCTCCGGCACCGACGTCGACGACATCATCGACATCCTCGTCGCCGGCCCGGAGCCGGCGGAGACGATGCCCATCACCGTCATCGAAGGCCTCACCATCCAAGAGATGTTGGAATCCCTGGCCGACCAGACCGACTACACGGTCGACCAGCTGGCGGCGCCGCTGCTCGACGGCACCGTCACCTCCCCTTACCTGCCGGACGAGGCACCCGAGGGCTCCGAGGAACTGGCCCGCTGGGAAGGCCTGCTCGCCCCCGACACCTACGAATTCCGCGCCGATGCGTCGGCAGCGACCATCGTCGGCAAGCTCGCCGACACCCTCACCTCCCGGGTCAACGACATCGACTGGACCGCCCTCGAAGAGCTGGACCTCACCCCATACGACGGAATCATCATCGCCTCCTTGGTGGAGCGGGAGGCAAAGCTCAACGATGAGCGGCCCATCATCGCCAGCGTCATCGTCAACCGGCTCGACCTCGGCATCGCCCTCCAGATCGACGCCACCATCATCTACGCCAAGGGCGAGAACCGCGGCGAGGTGCTGCTGGAGGATCTCGAGATCGACTCGCCCTACAACACGTACCTGCACCCGGGACTGCCACCAACTCCAATTGCGGGGGTGCGAGTGGCTTCACTCGAGGCGGCGGCGGCTCCGGCCGACACCGACTACCTCTACTACGTCCTGATCAACAAGGACGGCACCCACGGGTTCTCCGAAACCCTCGAGGAACACAACCGGCTCAAGGAGCAGGCCAAGGCCGACGGGGTGCTGACACCGTGAGGCTCGCCGTGCTCGGCGATCCCGTTTCCCATTCCCTCTCCCCGCTGCTGCATCGTGCCGCCTTCGCCGCCTCCGGCATCCCGGGAACGTACGAGGCGCGCCAGGTCGACGCCGCCGGCATGGCCGAGGCGGTTGACGCCATCCGGCGCGGCGACCTCGACGGCGCCAACGTCACCATGCCCCACAAGGCGCTGGCGCTCGAACTCGCCGACGGAGCCGACGCCACCGCGTCTCGCGCCGGCGCCGTCAACACTCTGGTCCGGGTCGGGGCCCGCGTCATCGGCCACAACACCGACGTCGTCGGGGTGCGCATGGCATGGCACTGGGGCGGACTCCCTGCCGACGCACCCATCGTCGTGCTCGGCGCCGGTGGTGCCGCCGCGGCCGTGGTGTTGGCGCTCGAAGGCCGGAACGTGACGGTCGCCGCCCGGCGAACCGAGGCGGCAGGGGAGTTGCTCGAGCGTCTCGGTGTGGCGGGCACCGTCGGGGACTTCGACGGGGCCGCTCGGGGGGCGGTCGTGGTGAACGCCACCCCACTCGGGATGGGAGGAGAGGAGCTGCCGACGTTGATCCTCGAGGGGGCGTCCGGACTCTTCGACATGGCCTACGGACCGGCGATCACCCCGGCGGTGCAGAGGGCGACGGCGGCGGGCATCCCGGTGGTGACCGGTCCCGACATGCTGCTCGGCCAAGCCATGGCCTCGTTCCGGCTCTGGACCGGACGTCCCGCCCCCGAGATGGCCATGCGCCATGCCCTGGAGGGCGCACGAGATGGGTCGCCCGGCCCCGCGTGAACCTCTCAAGCCCCCTCCGAAGGGGGCCGACACGTTGAGGTAGCGAGCTTTCGCGCCATCTGCGCAAGCACTGTGAGGAGGTTTCCTTGACCGGCGATGCCCGTCATCTGGGCACCATGCTCCTCGAAGAGGGGATGATCTCGAGCAAAGACCTTGAAGTCGCAGTTGCCAAACAGCGCACTTCGGGCCTTCCGCTGGGCAAGATCCTCGTGGAGGAAGGCCTCGTCAAGGAGGCCGATCTGGTACGCACCCTGGCGCGTCAGATCGGGATCGAGTACGTCGACCTGGCCGAGATCTCGATCGACCCTGCGGCGGTGGCACTCGTTCCCGAGTACCTGCTGACCCGCTACCTCGTCCTTCCCATCGGCTTCGAGGACGATCGCCTGGTGGTGGCGATGGCCGACCCCGCCAACGTCCTCGCCATCGACGATCTGCGCGCCGTCTCCGGGATGGGGATCTCCCCGCGAGTTGCCACCCGCACCGAGCTGGAGGAGGCGATCCGGCGCCAGCAGCGGCTCGACGACTCTGTCAGCGACCTGGCGGAACAAGCAGCAGAGGACACCCCCGACGAAACCGACGTCAGCGGCCTGGAGGTAGCCGCCGAGGAGGCGCCGGTCGTCAAGCTGATGAACACGATCATCAGTCGCGCCATCAACGAGCGGGCCTCCGACATCCACATCGAACCGGGGGAGCGGGAGCTGCGCATCCGGTTCCGCATCGACGGGGTGCTCCACGAGGTGATGTCGACCCCCCGCAGCATCTCCAACGCGGTGGTGAGCCGCATCAAGATCATGTCGGACCTCGATATCTCCGAGCGACGCGTCCCGCAGGATGGACGCGTCGGGCTTCGGGTCGGAGGCCGTCCCATCGATATCCGGGTCGCCACCCTCCCGTCGATCCACGGGGAGAAGATCGTGATGCGGATCCTCGACAAGGGAGCCAGCGTCGCCTCCCTCGAAGATCTGGGATTCCTCGAATACAACTTCGGACGCTACGAGGCTGCCTACTCCCGCC
>CAYUDA010000035.1:0-11857 GCA_964443425.1 uncultured Acidimicrobiaceae bacterium | reverse complement strand
AGGCGGACAGGTACCCGATGACGGCGTCGAACCACACGTAGATCTTCTTGCCGGGACCGAGGTCGTCGACCGGGATGTCGACCCCCCAGTCGATGTCGCGGGTGATCGCCCGGTCGTGGAGACCCTCCTCGATCCAGCCCAGCGAGAAGTTGAGGACGTGCTTGCGCCAGCCGGTCCGGCTCTCCAACCACTCGCGGAGCCGCTCGGAGAAGTCCGAGAGGCGGAGGTAGAAATGCTCGGTGGCACGGGGTTGCGGGGTGGCCCCGGTGAGACGGGAGCGGGGATCGACCAGTTCGATCGGGTCGAGGGTGCGCCCGCAGTTCTCGCACTGGTCCCCCCGGGCGTGCTCGTAGCCGCAGTGGGGACAGACTCCCTCCACGTAGCGGTCGGGCAGGAAACGTTCCGCCTCCGGGTCGTAGAACTGGTCCGAGGTGCGTTTGTCGATGAAGCCGTTGTCGAGCAGGCGAAGGAAGAGGTCCTGGGTGACGGCATGGTGATTGGGGGTCCCGGTGGAGGTGAACAGGTCCCAGTCGAGCGCCAGCGCATCCCACTGTTCGAGGAACTGATGGTGGTAGCGGTCGACGATGTCCTGCGGTCCGACCCCCTCGTCCTCGGCCCGCACCGTGATGGGGGTGCCGTGCACGTCGGAGCCGGACACCATGAGCACCTGGTTGCCGATCGCCCGGTGGTAGCGCGCGAAAATGTCCGCTGGCAGATAGGCGCCGGCGAGGTGTCCCAGGTGGCGCGGGCCGCTGGCATAAGGCCAGGCCACAGCCACCAGGATGTTCCGGGAGTCAGCGCGCGAGTCGTCCAAGGACGGCGATGGTACCAGCCGGGGAACCGACACTCCGTCGACTCGACGACCGGGTACACTGCTCCCCGCAAGAGGAGACCGGCCGACGGGGACGAGGCCGAAATCGGTCACCAAATGGAGGTACCCGTCTTGGACACCGGCATGGTGCGCAAGATCGACGACCTGGGTCGGATCGTGATTCCGGCCGAGACTCGCCGACTTTTCAACATTCGCGAGGGGGACGAACTGGCGATCTCCGTGGATGATGACTCGATCATCATTCGCAAGCTCGAAGCCACATGTGTGTTTTGTGGTTCGACCAAGGATGTGAGCCCCTTCAAGGGACGCGGTGTGTGTGCCGTGTGCCGGAACGAGCTGAGCTGAGCCAGGGCTGATCACCCGTCGGGTTCTGCCCGACCCCTGGAATCAAGTACCCGCTCGTAGAGTTTGCGCCGTGACAGCGTGCTGGCGCGCGCGACCTGGCGGACCGCCTCGGTCATCGAGGCCCCGCCGGCGATCGCCTTGTTTGCCGCTGCGACGGCCGACGCCCAATCCGGCGGGGTCGCGGCAGCCCCTGCGACGACGAGGGTGAACTCGCCGCGGGCGACGTCTCCGGCGCCCCAGTGGGTCGCGGCGTCTCCCAGCGTGCCCCGCCACAGCTCCTCGAACTGCTTGGTGAGCTCGCGGGCTACCACGACGTCCCGCTCGGGGCCGAGAGCGGAGGCGAGGTCGGCGAGGTCGAGGCCGACCCGGGACTTCGCCGCGAACAGCACGGCGGTGCGCGCCTCGCCCGCCAGCGCGGAGAGCCGCTCCGCCCGGGCCGTGCCCTTCCGGGGGAGGAATCCCTCGAAGACGAACCGGTCGCTTGGCAGCCCGGAGACGGCAAGGGCCGCGGTGACCGCGCTCGGTCCGGGGACGACGGTCACTTCGGCGCCGGCCTCGACCGCAGCCCGCACCGCCACCAGACCGGGATCGGAGATGCCCGGGGTCCCGGCGTCGGTGACGAGCGCCACGGTGGCGCCGGATGCGAGCCGCTCCGCCAGCTCGACGGCGCGCTGTTGCTCGTTGCCGACGAAGAACGAACGCAGCGGACGGGACACGCCGAGACTCTCCAGCAGGCGACGGGAGCGCCGGGTGTCCTCGGCATAGACGACGTCGGCGGCGGCCAGCGCCTCGGAGAGCCGGGGCGAGGCGTCCCCGAGGTTCCCAATAGGGCTGGCGCAGAGGATGAGGCGACCGGTCACGGGGTCAGGATAGGGAGCGGCCGCCCACCAGCCGCTCCCCCACCGCCGGGACGGGATGTCCGGCGGGGAGTTCGAGTACCCAGGTCGCGGCCGGGAACACGCGGAGCCGGCGTGGCGCGAGGCGTGCCACCCCGGTGACGGTGCCTGCGTCGTCGATGGCCACGAGTTCGAGCGGGGCTCGCAGCCCGAAGCCGTGGACGCTGCGCGTTCGCAGCAGGAGGGCGCCTCCCCACCCGCGGCCGCGCAGGCCGCGCCAGCGAGCCGCCGCACCGGAGGCGAGCCGCAGCGGAGGCGAGGTCCAGCGCGACGGGAACGCGTGCAGTGAGACGTTTCCGGCCGGCCGCGCCCGTGACCGTGGTACTCTCCCGTCCGCAATGGCAACGAAGAAAAGGCGCAAGCTGCGCGCCCGCCGCTCCAAGGCCAACCACGGCCGCCGCCCCAACGCCGGCCGCGGCTGAGCCGCGCCGCGTCTCTCTCCCCTTCCCGTTTCGTCACCGCCGGTGGTCGTGACGCGTCCCGTCATGCCGCCAACCGTATCCGGCCGGGCCTGCGGGGAGAAGACCTACGGCACGATCATCTGTGACCGGACCGCGGCCCCGAGGGTGCCGTTGGTGGCGGCAACGAAGACGAGCCCGTCACCGATCCGGTTGATGAACACGTATCCGTGGCCCTCGTCGAACAGCAGCCCGCCCCCGGAGTCGACCCCCTCCCCGGCGCCCATCACGCTGCGGGCGTGCTCCACGAGCGCCTGGGCCAATTCGATGGCATCGTCCTCGGAATCGCCGCGGTAGGCGACGGCGAACGCCACGTCGTCGTTGTCGTTGATCACCTGGTAGGCATCGCCTCCCCACCCGTCGACCGCCTGGGTGAGCACGCCGGGCGAGACGGTGTCCATGAGGAGGAGACGGAACCCGAGCTCACCGAAGGTGGATTCCTCGTGGGTGGTGTAGCCGTCGACGCTGAGCCCCAGAGGGGCGACGGGTCGAATCGTCTCTCCGGCCTCGTACCGCTCGGGATGGAGGATGTTCTCGGTTGAGGTCGGGGGTGCCGCGTAGGCTGCGTCCACTGCGGCGATGCCGCCGGCGGCGACGAGGTCGCCAACGAACGACTCCCCCGCGTCGTAGGGGAACAGCAGGCTGGAGACCACCCAATCGGGAGCCGATTGCAGCGCCGACGAGTCGACCTGCAAGGCTTCCATCGCCAGTTCGAGCTGTTCGGCGAGCGGCAGCTCCTGGATGTACACGTACTGGAAGTAGGTGGCGTCCCCTTCGACCAAGGCCTGCAGCGCGCTCGATTCGTCGAAGCGCTCCGCCTCGACCAGCTCGTCGAGGGTTCCGGAGAAGTCGAAGTGCTGATCGCCGAGGGCATGGACCAGCTCGTGGACCACGGTGGAACGGTCGACGACGGAGAGGTCGTCGCGGTCCCCGCCCACCACCAGCTCGCCCGTCTCGCCGTCGTAGAAGCCGGCGACCTGCTCGGTGTAGAGATCCAGGTAGAGCTGCTTCAGGTCCACCCCCGGGTCGAGGATGCCGAGGAGCCGGAACACCCGGGCGTCGACTCCGAGGCCTTCGGCGTCGAGTTCCTCCTCCAGGTCGGCCTCCACCCTGGCGGCGAAGGCGTCCCCCCCGAGGATGGTCACGTCGGGCTCGTCGATGAACGTGAGGCCCCGCAGCGCCTCGGTCGTGTCGACGAGGTCGGCAATCTCGTCGCGGAGGTGGGAGACGACGTCGCCGGAGACATCGGGATCGTCCGGGGTGGTCGTGGTGGTGGTTGTGGTCGTCGTCGCCACCGGCGCGGTGGTGGCGGTGGTTCCCGACGTGCAGGCGGAGAGCGCCGCCGCCGCGACGGCGCAGCACACCAGCCAGCGGAGTGAACGGGAAGATCCGGCCATTTCGGGCGTCAGGGTACCGCCGGCGCCGGCTTGTGTCGCGCCACCGGGTGAGTCACGGCGCGACGATCTCGCCTTTGCCCACCACGACGACGCCGGATTCGGTCACCGTGTAGCGGGCCCGGTCCTGCACCGGGTCGACCCCGATGCTGGCGCCTTCGAGCACCTGCACGTTCTTGTCGAGGATGGCGTGCTTGACGATGGCCTGCCGGCCCACGTCGACACCGTCGAGGAGCACGGAATCTTCGACCCGCGAGAACGAGTGGAGCCGCACCCGGGAGGAGAGGATGGACCGGCGGGCGGTGCCTCCCGACACGATCACCCCCGATCCGACGACCGACTCGATGGCGGAGCCTCGCCGGGCGTCGACGTCGAAGACGAACTTGGCGGGCGGTAGCGAGGGAAGGAAGGTGTGGATGGGCCAGCGATCGTTGTAGAAGCTGAAGATCGGGTCGACCGAGATGGTGTCCATGCTCGCCTGGTAGTAGCTGTCGAGGGTCCCCACGTCGCGCCAGTAGCCCCGTTCCCGCTCCGTCTGGCCGGGGATGTCGTTCTCCAGGAAGTCGTAGACGTAGGCGGCGCCCTGGGCGACGAGCGCCGGGATGACGTCGCCGCCGATGTCGTGACGGGATCCGTCCCCGGCGTCGGCGTCGGCGGTGACGATGTCGCGCAGCACACCGGCGTCGAAGACGTAGTTCCCCATCGAGACGAAGGCGGTGTTGGGGTCGTCGTGCACCGGCTTGGGATGGGCGGGCTTCTCGGTGAACGACAGCATCCGGCGGGAACGGTCGGCTTCGATGACGCCGAAGGCGCTGGCCTCGCCGAGGGGGACCCGGATCCCGGCGACGGTGACGCCGGCCCCGTTCTCGAAATGTTGGGCGAGCATCTGGCGCGGGTCCATCCGGTAGATGTGGTCGGCGCCGAACACCATGACGTGATCCGGGTTCTCGTCGGTGAGGATGTTGAGGTTCTGGTAGATGGCATCTGCCGAGCCGGCGAACCAGTGGGGGCCGCGCCGCATCTGGGCCGGAACCGAGGTGACGTAGTTGCCCAACAGCGGGGACATCCGCCACGTCAACGAGAGGTGGCGGTCGAGGCTGTGGCTCTTGTACTGGGTGAGGACCGCGATGCGCCGGATGCCGCCGTTGACCAGGTTGGAGAGGGCGAAGTCGACGAGCCGGTAAATGCCACCGAAGGGAACCGACGGCTTCGAACGGTCCCGCGTGAGGGGGTAGAGGCGCTTGCCTTCGCCCCCGGCGAGAACCATGGCGGTCACCTTGGCGTCAGCGCTCATCGTCGGGAATGTACCACCGGGACGGGCATGGAACCGGGCAGTCCCTTCCGCCGTAGCATGCACGGCATGAGTGGCACCGATCAGTTCAGCTTCCGGCAGAAGCCTCGCGGCGTGTTCAAGTGGTTCCTGCACATGCCGGTCTGGCTGTTCCGGGCCCGGCTCGGGTTCCTGTTGGGTCACCGCATCGTGATGTTGGAGCATCGAGGCCGCAAGAGCGGTCTGCTGCGGCGGACGCCGCTCGAAACGGTGCACCGCGACGGGGACCGCTACGTGCTGTGCTCGGGCACCGGCCCGAAGGCCGACTGGTACCGCAATCTGCGCGCCGCGCCGGCCGAGGCGCTCTGGGTTGGGGCGCATCGTTTCCCTGTCACCCAGCGCCTTCTCGCTGACGCGGAGGCGGCCGCCGCCTTCGCCGTCTACGAGGGGGCGCATCCGAAGGCGGCTGCCCGTCTCACCGACATGATGGGGATCTCGTACGACGGGACCGACGCGGGCCGGGTCGCCATGGTGGCACAGATCCCGATGGTGGAACTGACGCTGCAGCGCTCCCCGAGCGCCTAGAGGGACGCGCCGGCGCCGATCTCGCCGGGATCGGATGGTGACGCGCCGAACCGGGCCCACCCTGCCTCCACGGCTCTCGCCGCCGCATAGGCGAGGCCGAGCACCACCGCGCCTCCGGCGGCGTCGAGCCAGAAATGGTTGGCGGTCACCACGATCACCCACAGCGTCAGCCACGGGTAGACGGTGATCGCCACCCGGGACCAGTGGTGGGCGATGCGGGGACGCAGTGCCAGGAACGCCCACGAGGCCCAGGCGAAGTGAAGGGACGGCATGGCGGCGTACTGGTTGGAGATGCTCTGCATCGTGCCGGAGTCGAACGACCAGAGCCCACCGATCGACGCCAGGCTGTCGACGTAGGGGTACTGCCCGAGGCAGGCTCCGTAGGCACCGCAGTCGGGCAGGAGGCGAGGCGGCATCAGCGGGAAGAGCACGTAGACGAGCAGGGCGAGCCCGGTGGTGAACGCCAGCGTGTTGCGCCACAGGCGGTAGTCGGAGCCGAAACGGCGGTAGAGCCAGACGAGAGCCCCGGCCGTCACCACGAAATGCAGCGTTCCGTAGAGGATGTTCCACAGTCGCATCAAGACCTGAGCGCCGGCGAACCCGAACGCCAGTGCGTTGCCGGTGGAGTGCACGAACCATCCCTGGATCGTCGGCTCGTGGTAGAGGCCGAGGAACCGCTCGGCGTCGATGACCTTGCGGGCGTTGGCGAGGGCCTCGTCGGGGGAGACGGCAGCCGATCCGAAGTGGTTGCGGATGTACGAGTACACCAGGTAGAAGGCAAGGGCGTAGAGCACTTCACGCCACCATCGCCGCCTCGCCGGCGCGGCGGCGGGAGCCACGGCCGGGAGCTGGCTCGGTTCGTCCCGGCTCGGCGTCATCCGACCGGTTCCCGGCCGACCCGGCGGCGGGCTCCGAAGGCGTAGGACGGTGCCCCGAGAAGGCTGGTTGCCGCGGTCATCGCCCACACCACGAGCCCGAGGGCGATCGCCTGGCCGTGCAGCACCCCGACGCTGTGGAGCAGCCACACCAGCATGAACTCGCGTACCCCCAACCCCGAGATGGAGATGGGCAGGACCTGTGCGATGAGCACGGTCGGGAAGAACGCCAGCATGGCGGTGAGGCCGACGTGGATGCCAAGGGCCTGGGCGGTCATGAACGCCGCCACCACCAGCACGAACTGGTAGACGAATCCGGCCCCGATCACCAGCAGGGTCGCCCGGGGCCGGTGGCGGAGCCGCACGATGCCGAGGTGGATGGCGTCGATGAACCGCTGCCAGCCGGCCCTTCCCGCGAACCGGCCCCCGAACCGCTTCACCGCGGCGGCGCCGAGCAGCAGCACCAGCATCACCAGGGTGGCGGCAGCGACGAGGAGGGTGATCCGGGTCTGCGCTCCCAGGGCCCGCAGCGTCGGGTCGAGAGCGAACCCGAGCAGGGTGATGAGGGGGAGCACCACCCACCCGGTGAGCCGGTCGAGGACGACGCTGGCGAACGACGCCGGCGAGTCGCCCGTGTCGCGGGCAAGGCGGGCCACCCGCACCACGTCCCCGCCGATGGTGGTGGGGAGAGCGTTGGAGACGAACTGCCCGGCGAGGAAGTGGTTCAGCAGCCGCCCGAACCCGTCGCGCATCCCGAGGGCGCCGACGACCTGGTGCCATCGCAAGGTCGACAGCACGTAGCTGCAGATGAGCATGAGCGCGGCGCCGGCCATCCATGCGAGACGCTCCGTGGTGAGGCGGGGGATCACCCGGGACGGCGACAGCTCGTCACCGAGCCGCAGGAGCAGGAACCAGAGCAGTCCGGAACTGAGCGCCAGCCGCAACGGCGTCGCCCAATGCCTTCCAAAGCCCTCTCGAATCCGTATCGTCACCGCACAGCCCTCTCGCCGTCTCCACGCCACGACAACGTCGGCCATGCGTCAGCGGCCCGTCGCCCCTCTGCTCTGGGACCGGTGGTCTTCCACTCTACCGGGCCTGCGGCTTGTGCAACCTCAAATCACCTTCCCGTGCGACGCGTCGTGGCGAGATCACCGTGCGGGAAGGGCGCCCTCGACTTCGAGGATGGCCCGTGCCAGATGCTGCCGTGCCTGCGGGTCGATCTGGCTCGCCACTTCCGGGTCCGTCTCGAGATCGATGTTGAGGGCGAATACCCAGGTGTCGGCGTCACGCTCTGCGATGCCAACCAGCCAGCCGACCTGCGGACTTCCCGACATCACCGTTCCCGTCTTGTGCGACCAGGCCCATCCCGGACCCGATTCTCGCACCAGGATGTCACGCACCGCCCGCACCACGCTGTCGTCGAAAGGGAGATCGCCGTCGACGAGGCGAGTGAGGAAGTCGATCTGCTCCAGGGCGCTGATGCGGAGATCGCCGTCCAGCCAGAAGCGCTCGATCGGTCCGTCGATGTCACCGTTGCCATAGTCGGCGGCGGTCACCCACTGCTGCATGGCCTCCCGCCCCACCTCGCGGGCCATGGCCGAGTAGACCCATACCGCCGACACTTCGATGGCGGTGCGGAGACTGTGGTCGCGGTTCCAGGCCTCGAGACCTCGGTCGACGCCGTCCCACTTCACGATGGTGTCGACATCGGGGAGGGTGCCCGTCTGGAGGATGATGAGGCTGTTGAGGATCTTGAACGTCGAGGCGGGAACGAACCGGGTCTCGGCTCGACCCCGGTCGTGCACCTCGACCACGTCGCTCCCGATGCGGTGAAGAGCGAAGGTCCCGACCAGGCCCTCGGCTGCGAAGAAGCTCGCCCAGTCGGGCCGCTCCTCGATGGCGAACTCAGGGAGGGCAGCATCGGTTCCCGTCTCGTGCTGCGCCGAGGAGGCGGCGGTGGTGTCAGGATTCGAGCCGGTCGATGGGGTCGTGCAGCCGGCCAGCAGCGACGTCACCAAGCAAAGCCCAAGAGTCCATCCCAGCATCCGTCGCGCCGCCACGGGCGCCATCCTACGAACGGATGCCGAAGAGCCGTCTCGCCGCGATCCCGGCCGGGGCCGCCGGTCTCAGCGGCCGGCGGCGGCCGGGGCCGGGCGCCGGGCCTGGGGACGGCTGAGGGCGCGCTTGCCCACCAGGATCCGGTACAGCGTGAGGAAGGTGACCGCGACGATGCTGCCGACCGTTGCCATCACGTACACCGGGTTGGAGGCGTCGGTGCCGGCGGTGGCGCCATGAAGCGCCGCCATCCAGAACAACACGTAACTGGTGAGGTGAACGGCGTGCCAGGCCTTGCGCGGCAGGTGCTTCATCATGAGCGAGGTGACCTCGACCGCCACCAGCAGGTAGAAGGCCACCACCCCCCATGCCACCGCGTTGGTGCGCCACGAAGAGGCGAACGGCACCAGGAGGTCGGCGGCGCCGAAGTGCACGTAGTTGTCGGCGACGAGACCCGTCAGGTGCATGCCGACGAAGACGACGGTGAGGCCCCCGAGGTAGCGGTGCAGGTCGAGCAGCCAGCGTGGGCTGGGCTTGCGGTCGAGCAGCCTGGTGGACAGCAGCAGCCCCCAGAGGACCGACAGTGAGGCGAGCGCCCAGGCGACGATGCCGCTGGAGCGGGCGACGTACCACCAGAATTGCGAACTCACGCCGCCACCTGCCCGAAGCCGGGGCTGCGACGGACCTGCCCGTCGCCGGCGACGACGATCGCTTCGGCGTTGACGAGGCCCCCGAGGCCGGAGGCGAAGACGACCTTGGTCATGGCTTCCGCCCACCAGCCTTCGGAGGCGACGGTGGTCACGGTTGCCACGTCGCCCCCGAAGGAGGCACCCGACCTCGGATCGATGAGATGGTGCACGGTCTCGCCGCCGCGGGTCCAGCGGCGCCGCAGGCGGCTGCTGGTGGCGACGGCGCCGCCGCTGAGATGGACACGGGTCAGTTCGGCGGCAGGGTCGAAGGGGTCGTCGACGCCGATCGACCAGACCGTGCCCGACGGAGGCCGGCCGGCGACCCGAACGTCGCCGCCCAGGCTCACCATGGCCCCGGCGGCACCGGCTTCGAGCAGCTCGGCGACGACGATGTCGGCGGCGAGGCCCTTGCCGATGCCTCCGGGGTCGATGGTGACGCCGCTGGGGAGGAGCACCGACCGGGTGGAGGGGTCGGTGACGATCCCGGCGCATCCGGGGGCAGGCGTCGGGACCGCGGGGGCGGCGTGGGATGAGGTGTCGATGAGTTCAAAACTGCGGTCGTAGCCGCTCGCCACCAGGGAGGGCAGCACGGTGGGGTCGAACGCCCCGCCCGTGATCCGCCAGGCGTGCACGGCGCGGGTGATCAGGTCGTAGGTCTCGGGAGACACCTCGATCGCCTGGTTCGGCATGCCGTTGAGGAGGGACAGCTCGCTGTCGGGCCGGAACCGGCTCCAGCGCGCTTCGAGGTCCTCGATGCGTCCCACCGCGGCGTCGGCCAGCGCTTCGGTCCCGCCGACGACCAGCAGGTGGGTGTCGCAGCCCATGGCCCGAAAGCGGCGCTCAGCTTCCACGGCTGCGGGTGACCGGCTTCGGCGCCGGGGCGACGACGGTCGGTTGGGGATCGACTGGGGGCGGCGTGGTGACCTCCGTCACCGGGTTCGTCTGGCGGAGTGTGGCGGCACCGCCGCTGGAGGGAACCCGCACGATTTTGAGGTGGATGACGCCGTTCTGCGGGGCCGGTGCGGCCGGGACGGTGACCGGGTCCGACACCGGGGCAGAGGCGGCCGATCCGGCCTGCACCGTCGCCTGGCTCCACATCGAGGACACGAGCAGGGTGGCGCCGAAGACGCTGCCGCCCAGGGCCAGCATGCGGCTGCGCTCGGCGACGTGGTGCTTCGGGGCGCGGCGGGTCGGCATCTGGCGCCCCACCGTCACGGTGCCGTCGGTTCCCCGGTCGGCGCGAGGCGTGGCGCGGCGCTGCTGGAGCTGTTCGATGCGGCGGCGCTGTTCCTCAGTCATCGTCCTGTGCTCCTTCGTACTGCTCGTGCTCCCAACCGTCGCTCTCGGAGCCTTCGTGCTCGTACTGGTCGTCCTCGTAGGAGACCGGGACGGCGTCGGCGACGGTGGTGGCAGGCACGGTGGTGGCGGAGGCCGGGTCGGTGGGGGCCGCAGTGGAGTCGGGAACGTAGATGGTGATGGTGCGGTCGGCGATGGGAGCCACCGTGGTGGTGGTCACCACCTCCGAGGTGAGGGTTCCAACCCCGTCGCCGGAGGGCTGCCGGAGCAGGCCGATGTTCACCACGAGCGCCGAGGCGGCGGCCACCACAGTCAGCGCGACGGCGCCGGCCGAGGAGACGAAGGCTTGGCGGATTCGCATGGACTGGCTCCTTCGGTATCAGGTTCGGATCGTGCCACCAACCGTAGAGTGGGCCGGTACAGCACTCGACCTGGCCCGGGCAAAGGTTCGGCAAAGATTCCGGACCCCCCTCAGGGGCCCGTTGGGACGTCACATGGACCTACTGGTCGTCGAGGACGACGACGCCATCGCCGAGCCACTCGTCGACGGTCTCCGCCGCGAGGGGTTCGAGCCGCGCCGGGTCTCGACCGGTCGGGCCGCCCTGGAGGCGGATCCCGGAGACCTGGTGCTGCTCGACCTGGGCCTCCCCGATATCGACGGCAAGGACGTGTGCCGGGAGTTGCGGCAACGCTCCCAGGTGCCGGTGATCGTCATCACGGCCCGCGGCGACGAGGTCGACCGGGTGGTGCTGCTCGAGCTGGGCGCCGACGACTACGTCGTCAAACCCTTCGGGTTCCGCGAGCTGGTGGCTCGCATCCGGGCGGTGTTGCGGCGCACCGCCGGCAGCGCAATGGAGGATGCGGGTGGGACCATCGATCTGGCCGGCATGGCGATCGACCGCCGGGCGCGACGCGTCATGTTGAACGGCGAGGAGGTGCAGCTCACCCCCAAGGAATACGACCTGCTCGCCCTGCTCGCCTCGGACCCGGGGGCGGTTTTCACGCGCGAGGAGATCATGAGCGAGGTGTGGGACGAGCACTGGTACGGGCCGACCAAGACCCTCGACGTCCACATGGCGTCGCTGCGCAAGAAGTTGGGTGACCCGGGCTGGATCACCACGATCCGCGGCGTCGGGTTCCGGCTCGAGGAACCGGGATGACC
>CAYUDA010000034.1:0-11902 GCA_964443425.1 uncultured Acidimicrobiaceae bacterium | reverse complement strand
CAGCGAGTCGGATACCGGGGGAATCTGCGCCGCTAGACCGCGATTGGTCAGGGGGGCGTTGGGGGCTCCACCGGGCCGGGGTGGTCCGTCGGGCGGCGCCATGCACTCGGGCCGGGTGGGGAGGGGCCGCCGTGGCACGGGTTGGCAGCGTGTTCGCATGGAGCCGGGTGAGGGGGCGGGCTCCCTCTGGACGAGCCGGCGCAGATCATGCGCTCTCTCCACATATCACCTGCGGTTCGTCATCTGGATCTGCCGCCGGTGCAGGCGTTGACCGATGGAGGCGTTTCGGGGACGATGGTGGGCCAAGTGGTGGAACGGCAGTGCCCCGGCGGCCCGTCGGGGAGGATCACGGTGGTGAGCGATGACGAATGACAGTGCCCCGTCGGCCGACGATCAGGTGGCGAAGGCCCGCCTCGGCGCGATCGCATCCGAGCTCGGCATCGGCGGCTTGCAGCGCCACATCTTCCTGTGCGCCGAACAGACCACGCCCCGCTGCTCGAGCTACGGCGAGAGCGGCGAGGTGTGGCGCTACCTCAAGTCCCGCCTCAAGGAGCTGGGGTTGGCGTCGGCGCCGCCGTCGTGGCGGGGCGAGGCCCTGTTCCTGCCTCCCCCCGAGACGACCCGCCCCGGCGGGACCGTGCTGCGCACCAAGGCCGATTGCCTGCGAATCTGCGAGCGGGGCCCGATCGCGGTGGTGTACCCGGAGGGGGTGTGGTACCACTCGGTGACGGTGGACGTGATGGAGCGCATCATCGTCGAGCACCTGGTGGGCGGGGTGCCGGTCGCCGAGCACGTCTTCGCGGTCGATCCGCTGGGCGGGGCGACCCCCTCGCCGTCCTAGGCTCGGATCCATGAAACGTCTCGCCCGGTTGGCCCGCTGGTCCCTGTTCGGTTGGCTGGCGTGGCGCATCCTCGGCCCCGACGTGCAGCCCCGCTACGACGGGGTGCAGCGGCGGCCGCTCAAGATCCCGGGCCGGACCGTGTTCGCCGGTGACCTCGAGGTGTTCGTGCGGGAGGCGGGTCTGCCGGAGGCGCCGCCGCTGGTGCTGATCCACGGCTGGAACCTCGACGGGGAGATGACCTTTCACCGCATCGTGCCGGCGCTGGCGGAGCGGTTCCGGGTGATCATGCCGGACCTGCGTGCCCACGGGAAGACCGACTGGCCGAGGGGCACGCTCGAGATCGAGGACCTCGCCGACGACGTGGCTGCCACCCTCGACGTCCTCGGGGTGGAGGCGGCGACGGTGTTCGGTTACTCGATGGGCGGCATGGTCGCCCAGTGCCTCGCCGACCGCCATCCTCGCCACGTCGCCCGCCTCGTTCTCGCCGCCACCGCCGCCCGCCCCATCCCGACGCGGCGGGCGTTGACCCGGGTCGCCTTCTGGCTGGGTCGGGCCGTGGCCCGGGTGAGCCGGCGCGAGGCGGCAGTGGTCACTTCGGAGGTGCTGATCCGCAGCGGCGCCATCGAGCCGGCGCATCTCCGCTGGATGTACACGGCGTTGATGCGGCGGGACGCCACGCTCTACTACGAGGTGGGCGGGGCGATCTGGCGGTTCGACGCCACCGGGTGGGTGGGATCGCTACAGATGCCGGTGATGGTGGTGATCCCCACCAACGATCAGGTGGTGCCGCCGCAGGCGCAACGGGAGTTGGCGGCGCTGCTGCCCGATCCGAAGGTGGTGGAGGTCCCCGGGGGACGCCACGAGGCGGTGCTCAACAGGGCCGGTGAGTTCGTGGACCTGATTGCGGAGTTCGCCGCCGGCTAGGTGGGGCGGGGCGGGCGGTCCTCGACGAGGGCGTGGGCGACGTTACGCACCGTGTCGAGGCTGCGGTTCCCGTCGAGCCAGTTGAGCGGGGAGAGGGTGGCGAGCCGGGGGTTGGGCCGCACCATCCAGTCGGTGATGGTGGCGGCGTCGAGGTGGGGGGCGAGGATCTCCACCACGGCGGCGATGTCCTCGCGCACCCCGTGCTCGTTGAATTGGTAGGCGCAGTAGACCTCTTCGAGCCAGTCGCCGCCGAGCCGCAACAACCCGGGGTGTACCAACAGCTCGTGGGGTGACATGACGGCCCGCCGGGCGGCCTCGCCGCGGGTCCAGAAATGCCCGGTGAGAACGACCTCGCTCATCGGCTCCGCCGCCGCCTCCCCCTGCTGCGGCCGGTGGCCGGATGCTGCTGGTCGTTGTCGTTGCTCTCAGGCGCGGTGTATCCGGACGGCACGACGACCATCTCCTCAACGCTAGCCGGGTTGCGACCCGCCTCAGTTGACCTCGGGTGGGAACAGCCTCAGGCGCCGTTGAGGAAGGGGGTGACGGCGGTGGCGAGCGCCTCGGGGGCCTCCAGCACCACGTTGTGGCCGGCTCCGGGGATGATGACGGGGGTGCTGCCCACCAGGGCCGCCATGTCGATGGCGAGGTCGGCGTAGTCGGGGTCCTGGTCGCCGGCGACGAAGCACATCGGGGTGGTGAGGGCGGTGATGGCGTCGCCGGCGTAGCGAGCGGTGCCTTGCCCGTAGCCGCGCAGCGCCGCCGCCAGTCCCGCCGCGGTGTTCTCCCGCCGCAGCCGGTGGTCCCGTTCCCGGGCCTCTTCGGAGACCCCCTTGGCGCGGAGCCGGGGGTGGTGGAGCCAGGCGTCGAGGAAGGCGTCGAGGCCGACCGTTTCGATGTGGGCGGCGAGCAGGGCGTCCTGGCTGAGGCGGGCCCGCCGCTCGGGCTCGGGGAGGCCGGGGGAGGTGGAGACGAGCACGAGCCTGCGCACCAGGTCTTCGTGGGTGAGGAGGAGCTGGAGGGCGACCCGGCCTCCCTGGGAGTAGCCGAGCAGCGGGAGGGGACGGGGGAGGGTGGCGAGCCAGGCTGCGAGGGCTTCGACGGCGGCGTCCATGGTGACGGGGGTGACTGCGCTGCGGCCGTGGCCGGGGAGGTCGGGGGCGAGCACGGTGCGGTCGAGGGCGTTGGCGAGGTCGGCGAACATGCCGCCGTGGAGGGTGAAGCCGTGGAGAGCGACGAGCGGCGGCCCGGCGCCGTGATGGGTCCGCACGTGGAGGGGACCGTAGGGGGTGGCAGCGAACGAAGAGGTGGAGCGCACGACAGGGGCCATGGTACGTCGCCGGGACCGCTGTGGGTTCACGCCTCCGGGTCGGGAAGGAAGTGGCGCAGGGCGAGGATGATGTCGTCGTAGCTGGTGACGGTGAGGGTGAGCCGGGAGGGGGACCCGGTGATCTCCCAGTACCCGGCCGGTCCTGCGTCGAGCACGGTCAGCTCGGCGACCCGGCGCCCGCTGGAGGGGCAGACCCACACCGCCTGAACCCGCCATACCCGGCGGCGATGCTCGAGGGCGATGAGGAGCCGGTCCGCCCACAGAGGTTCGACCCCGGATGCGATGAGCCGGTTCAGCGCCGTCGTCGGGCGTTCCCCGACCAGGAGTTCGGTGTCGACCAGCAGGTCGGCGTCGACGGTGACCGCGCCGGGGAACGGCGGCGTCGGTCGAGGCCCGGCGCCGACCACTCGGGTGAGGTGGAAGGGCAGCCAGTCGGGTTCGACCCGATGGAGGCGCACCCGGTGGCCGTCGACGATCTCGCTCTGGACGGCATGGCGCCGGCTGCACCAGAAGGTGGCCAGCTCGGGGGTGCGGCCTCCGGCGACGTCGACCGTGATCACCAGGCCGGGCTCGGTGACGACGTCGAGTATGGCGGTGGCGGCGGGGTGGAGTCTCCCGCCCGAGGTGATGCCGGACCGCTCGAGGGGAGCGGTGTCGGCCGGGTCGGCGGTGCTCCCGGCGTGAATCGCCAGCAGCACCGGCACCAGCCGGCGCGGTACCGTCACCATTCCGCGGTCGGGGTCGAGCACGGCCTGCGGGCGGTCCGCCGGAGACCGCATCAGTGGCACGCTCACGACGCTCCCGTCCCGGTGCGTCCCGGGCCGAAGTCGAGGATCTCCCACACCCCTGAGGCGTCGCTCGCCTGCAGCGAGTACTGCATGACGTGGCGGTGGCCGCCGGCGGCGGTGGCGTGCACCGTGACCTGCAGCACCGTGTCGCCGCCCTCGGGGTGACTGGTGACGGTCGTCACCGCGACGTCGGTGTATGGCGCCGGCCGGATCGGGACGATCCCGGCGCCTGGTGCGGTGAAACGGCTCACATCGCCCGCTCCCGTGAGGAAGGCGGAGAGGAACTCGCCACTGGTGGCGACCAGAGCTTCGGGCACAGCGTCGTTCTGCTCGGCCTGTGCGGCGGCGAGGCGGGCCGGCTCGGGGGCGGCCACCCGGCCAGGGAGGGAGAGGGCGGAGAGGCGGGTGCCGTCGACCACGATCGGGACCCGGTAGTACTCGATCCCGGCCGGGAGGTAGCTGCCGTCGACGAGGTCGAGTACGTCGGCTGCCACCGTGACCGACCAGACCCCTTCCGTGTCGTGCACGGCCTCCACTGCCGCCGACCTGGTGACGTAGCGGCGGCCCGGGTCCATCGCCTCCAGGTCGACGTCGGCGGCGAGGAAGGGGTCGAGGACTCCAGGCTCCCCGCCGGCGGAGAGCCAGGTGGCGACGTACAGCTCGGCGTAGCCGGTCAGTCCCGGCGGGGGGACGTCGGCACCTTCGTCGGCCACGGCGCCACCCGCCGGTCTGAGGAGAGAGGCGGTCGCGAGCAGCACGGCGAGTACGCCGAGCCCGAGGGCGACCGGCGCGGTGCGATCCGACCGAACCGGCGGCGAGATGACCGCGGGCTCACCGCGGCGACACCGGGGGAGGCTTGCCACCGGCGGGATGTCGGCGTCGTCGACGACGGGGTGGCCGAGCACGGCGGAGGTCACGGCGCCGCTCCGAGTGGGGGAAGGGTCACGATCTCGCCCGGGAAGATGAGGTTGGGATCTCCCGAGCGGAGCGTCGCCCGGTTGGCGGCGATCACCTGCCGCCAGTAGGTCGCCACGTCGGAGGACGACCCGTGGGCGTGGAGGTGAGCGGCGGCGATGGTCCACAGGTTGTCGCCGGGGACGACGGTGTGACGCTCCTCGGTGGCCTGCGGTCGCGGCGGATCCGGGGCGGGCTCGGATGCCGCCACGGGCTCTGCCCCGGTCGAGGGCACCGGGGCGAAACCGGCGGCGCCCGTGCCGGGCGGGAGCACCCTGAGGGTGGGGGTGCCGTCGGGGGCGACGAGATCGGCCGGGTTCTCCGTGTCGGGGGTGCGGTCGTCGGCGAGGTGGAGGACGAGTGGGGGCGGCAGTTCGGTGGCGAGCGCCGGCAGGGCGGGCGCGGCGGCGGCCGAGGTTGCGAGCGAGAGCACCAGGGCCCCGTCGACGAGTCTCCGGATGACCGGGGCGGTGAGGCGTCGAGCCACGGCCCCGGCCCGGGGGAGTCCGGCCAGGTGGGTCGTCAGATAGGCGACGGTGGTGAGGGACAGCCAGGCGGCGACGGCGAGGGCAGCCAGCCACGCCGCCACCACGATCACGTCCTCGGGCGGGGCGGTCCGGACCCAGCCGAGCACGTCGTGTCGGGGGACCGGGAGCCTCGTCCCGACGCGTCGCAGCGCCTCGAGGGCGGCCGCCTCGCCCGTGAGGAGCAGCAGGAGTCGGGATCTGCGTCGCATGGGCGGAACGCTACGCCGGCGATCGAACCTTGTCAACCGTTAATCTATCTTGACAATCGTTATCTATCGTATACGGTGGCGCGACGAGCCGGGCGGCGAGCGCGCCATCCGATGCGGAGACGAACCGGAAACGGGGGAAAGGAACAGACCATGACCCACATGTTCGGAGCGAACCTGGCGGACCTCGACAACCTGAAGGCGACCTTCGTGACCAAAGCGGGGGAGGTGAGCAGCCTCACCTCGGCGCTGAGCGCCAAGGTCGATCCCGGCGCCACCGCCTGGCAGGGTCCGGGGGCCGAGAACTTCCGGGCGGCATGGAACAACGATTTCCGTCCCGCCCTGGTCAAGCTGGAACAGGCGCTGGGCGAGGCGGCGGAGGCGGTCGGTACCTACCGGGTCAACATCGAAGCGGCCACCCGCTGAGCGTCACCGGTGCCGCGTGACCCCTCTCGAGATGCGCCTGCGGGCCCGCGAGTTGCGACGTCGTGCCGCCGACGTCGACGTGGCGACCGGCGAGTTGCGACGCCTCGCCTCCACCCTGCCGCGTTCGCTGCGCTCGCTGCGCCGGTTCTCGCGGCGGGCGTGGCAAGGCCCGGCCGCCGACGACCTCGATGCCAGGCTCTCGGAGGGGAGCCGGCAGCTCCGCGCCGCCGCCGGCACGGCAGAAGGGTACGCAGGGGTCCTGGAGCGACGCCGCCGCGAGGCACTGGCGGAAGCCGCCGAGCTGGAGCGATGCGCCGCCCGGGACGAAGCCGTGGCGGCCAGGATGCCGGTGTGACGTGAACCTCCCGGTCGTCGTCCGTCACGAGGGGAAGGAGTACGAGATCCGCCTCGTGCTCGACGACGGAGGAGTGGACCTGGCGGCGCTTGCCGGGCACTGGTTTCATGTCGACGATCCGGTGGTCGCGGTCGACGGTCGCACCTCGGCGCCGGGGGAGCTCTTCACCGCCGGTGGCGTCGGGCCCGGCTCGGTGATCACGGTGACGGCGCCCGACGGCCCGGATCCGCAACCCGACGAGCCCGCAGTGTCGGGCGATCGGGTGTTCCACCGACCCCCTCGTATCCGGTCCGGGCCTGCCGCCTGCGACGTCCCGCTTCCCCCTCCGCTCCCGGAGGTGACACCGCCGGCCCGGTTCGGCTGGGCGGCGCTCGTCATTCCGGTGGTGCTCGGGGCGGTCATGGCGGTGCTGTTCTCTCCCCGCATGGCCCTCTTCGCGGTGTTCAGCCCGGCGATGATGCTGGCGAACTGGGTCGAGGACCGGCGCCGGGCGCGCCGGGAACGGCGACGGCACGGCGGCGCCCGAACCCGCGACCTCGCCGAACTCGATGAACGGCTCGGCGCCGCCAACGAGGCTGCCACCGGCGCCGCCCGCCGCGACGCCCCGTCACCCGACCAGCTTGCCGTTCGGGCCTCGAGCCACGATCCGTCCCTGTGGGAGCGACGGCCCCACCACGACGACTTCCTGCGACTCGCCGTCGGCACCGGGTGCCGGACATGGTCACCTCCCCTCGGCCGCAACGGACCCTTGCCCGCCGACGTCGCCGAGGTGGCGGCCCGCCACGACATCCTCCACGAGGTACCGGTCCCGGTGCAGCTGGTCCCCGGCGCCGTGCTCGGCATCGCCGGACCCCGGGACCACGGTCTCGCCCTGGCCCGCTCCCTCCTGGTCCAAGCGGTAGTGCTGCACGGTCCGGCCGATCTCCAGGTCACGGTGGTCACCGACGCCCCCACCGACTGGGACTGGGCGAAGTGGCTCCCCCACGTGGTGATCGACGATGCCGGGCGGCGGCGCCTTGCGGCGGACTCGGCCGCAGGGGATCCGGTCACCGCCGCCCTGCCACCAGCCCCGGGTCGTGACCATCCGACGAGGTCACCTCACCACCTGGTCGTTTGCGACGGCGACCCGCTCGCCGGGCCCGAGGCGGCCCGGCTCCGTCGCGCCTTGCAGGAAGGCGAGACACGCCGGGTGTGCGCCGTGGCTCTCGCCCGGCATCGACGCCGGCTGCCGTCGGCGTGCACCGTCATCGTCGACCTTCCCGGCGCCGGCCCCGCCCGGCTGTCCCGCCCCGACGGCGGCGGTGTCGAGGTGGTGGAACCCTGGTTCGCCTCGGCGGCGGCGGTGCGGCGGGTCGCCCGGGTTCTGGCGCGCCTGGAGGATCCGGAACTGGACCGGGCCGCGGCCCACCTCCCCGACGGCATCCGCCTCCTCGACCTGCTGGGGTGGGACGAGCCCGATCCCCCCGCCGTCATCGCCCGCTGGGAGCGTGCCGGCCGGCGCATCCCGCCGGCCGTGGTCGGGATGACCGAGGAGGGGCCGCTGGAGATCGACCTCGTCGCCGACGGGCCGCACGGGCTGCTCGCCGGCACCACCGGGTCCGGCAAGTCGGAGCTGCTGCGGACCCTGGTGGCGTCGCTGGCGGCCACCGTCGACCCGGAACGGCTCACCTTCGTGCTCGTCGACTACAAGGGCGGCAGCGCCTTCGACGCCTGCGCTCTCCTGCCGCACACCGTCGGCGTCGTCACCGACCTCGACGGGCATCTCGCCCGCCGGGCCCTCATCTGCCTCGAGGCCGAGCTGCGGCACCGCGAGCGGCGGCTGCGCCAGGCCGGGGTGGCGGACGTCGCCGACTTCCGGCCCGGTGACAACGAGCCGCCGCTGCCGCGCCTGCTCGTCGTCGTCGACGAGTTCGCCGCCCTCGCCCAGGAGCTCCCCGACTTCCTCGACGCCCTCGTCGACGTCGCGCAGCGGGGGCGGAGTCTCGGGGTGCATCTGCTGCTCGCCACCCAGCGTCCCGGCGGGATCGTCGGCGACGCCATCCGAGCCAACACCAACCTGCGGCTGTCGCTCCGGGTGCAGGACCACGCCGACTCCGTCGACGTCGTCGGGGTCCCCCAGGCCGCCGACCTGGGCCGGCACCAGCCGGGCCGCGGGTTCGTGCGTCGCGGCCCGGGAGAGGTCGTGGCGTTCCAGACAGCACGGATCTCCGGGGGCCGGGCCACATCCGGCGTGGCCGCCCCGTTCGTGTTCGGCTACGAGCAACCGTCCCCGCCCCCGACGACGAGCGTGGAGGCCGGCGGCGACGATCTCGCCGTCCTGGTCGGCGCCGTGGCCGAGGCGGCCCGGCACCGCGGCATCGCCGATCCCCGCTCACCGTGGCCGGACCCGCTCCCGAGCCGGCTACTCGTCACCGATCTCGCCTTCGAGGAGAACGACGATGCGTTGACGGCACTGCTGGGACTGGCCGACGAGCCACAGCGCCAGCGCCTCGTCCCGTTCCGGTGGGGTCCCGGCGACGGGAACCTGCTGCTCTTCGGGCTGCGAGGCAGCGGCACCACCACCGCTCTCGCCACCGTCGCCACCGGGCTGGCCCGGGCCGCCTCAGCCGACGACCTCCACCTCTCCGTCCTCGACTGCGACGACCAGCTCCTCGTTCCCCTCGCCGGCCTGCCCCACGTCGGGGCGGTGATCGGGGCCACGGATCGAGAACGGCAGCTCCGGCTGCTGCGGCGGCTCCACCGCGAGGTGCAGGAACGCCGCCGCCTCGTCGCCGCCGACCCCACGGCCCTGACCCGCCTCCCGGTGCAGGTGGTGCTCGTCGACGGGTTCGCCGGCCTGGCGGCGGCGCTCGACGAACCCGGTGAGATCGGCGTGCGCAACGTGCTCACCACGGTGATGGCCGATGGTCCCGGCGTCGGTGTCGTCTTCGTCGCCACCGCCAAACAGCCTGGCGACGTCCCCGGCCAGGTCGCGGCCGCAGTGGCCGCCAAGCTGGCGTTCCGGCTCGCCGACCGCTACGACTACGCCGCGGTCGGGATCGCGGTCGACGAACCGGCGGCACACCCGGGCCGCTGCTTCGCGTCCGCCACCGGCCACGAGATCCAGATCGCGCTGCCTCATCCCGACGGGCTCGCTGCTGCGGTGGCGGAGCTGTCCGCCGCAGGCCCGACCCCGTCCCGCCCGCCGGCGCCGATCGGGATCCTCCCGTCGGTGGTGAAGGTCCCCGAACTCGCCGAGGCCGCCCGCATCGTCGGTGAGCAGTGGGTGCTGCCGGTCGGGATCGGCGACACCGACCTCGAGCCGGTGGGGTTCCTGCTCCACGACGGTGACCATGCCCTCGTCGCCGGGCCGGGGCGCTCCGGCAAGAGCACCACGCTGGAGACGATCGCTTCCCTGGTGGCGGCGTGCCGTCCCGACGTCGAGATCCACTGCGTCACCCCCCGGCGGTCCCCGCTGCTCGACTGTCCCGAGGTGACCCGGATCGACCCCTGCGACCTCGACGAGGCCATCGGCGTCATCGTCGCTTCCGGCGCCGAGCACCTGGTACTGGTGGACGATGCCGAGTTCGTCGACGGATGTGAAGCTCTCACATCGCTGCTGGCGGGACGAGCCCCGGGGGTGCATCTGGTGGCGGCCGGCAATGCCGACGCCCTCCGAGCCGGTTACGGGCACTGGACCCAGACGCTGCGCCGCAGCCGGCTCGGTGTGGCGTTGCGTCCCAACCCGTCCGTCGACGGCGATCTGTGGCAGGTGACCCTGCCGCGCCGCACCACCGCAGGGTTCCCACCCGGGCGCGGCTACCTGATCGCGGACGGTCGCATCGAACTGGTGCAGGTCGCCCGGCGGTGAGTCACCGCTGGGCCTTCCGGGGCATCGACCCGGAGGACCTGGGGTTGCTGTGCGCCCGGATGGAGCACCGATCGCAGGCGCTCGACGACGCGGCCCGCCGCGGTGCCGCGCTGCTGCGGGTCAACGGGCTCGTTGCGGAGGCGGCAGCGCTGGGTCGGACCGTCGCCGGGGTCTCCCTCTCCCTGGCGGAGGCTGCGGACGACACCCGGTGGCGGGTGGAGGCGATCCGCCATGCCCAGGACATCACCCTGGCCGCTGCCATCCCGGTACGGGCCTGGCGGCTCGTCGCCGAGGAGGCCGAGTTCGCCGCCACCGTCGTGTACGACACGGGGGAGCGGGACGAGACCCTCCGCACCTGGCGGGAGGGCCCAACGCCGGAGGAGCTGGCGGGCCTGTCGCCGTCGCAGGTCGCCGCCACGTTCGCCGGTCTGTCGCCACTCGCCCGTGACGGCTTCGCCCGCCGTTTCCCGGAGGAGGGCGCCTCCCTCGCCGGTGCCCCTGCCGAGGTGCGGTACCTCGCCAACCGCCTCCGCATCGCCGGCTACATCGCCGACCTGGAGGACCGGCTCGCGGCGCTGCACACCTCGCAGGAACGCCCGGGAGTGGCGGACGAGACTGCCGACCTCGGGCACCGGATCCGGGAACTGCGACGCTGGCTGGCCGAGGAACGCCAGATCCTCTGGTTCGATCCGGCCGGCGACGGGCAGGTGATCGAGGTGTTCGGTGACCTCGACGCCGCCCGCCATGTTGCCGTGGTCGTCCCCGGGGTCGGCAACGACCTCACCACCTTCAGCGAAGGCGACGGCGGGTTCCGTCACTGCGCTCGCGACTTGGCCGAGGCAGTGGAGCGGCTCACTCCCCAGTCCGGGACGGCGACGATCGCCTGGCTCGGCTACGACCCGCCCGATGGAATCGACGCCACCTCGCGGGCCGCGGCGGACGCCGGGGTCGGCGATCTGGCCCGGTTCGTCGACCTGGTCGACCTCGCCGGCGACCGCCACGTCACCGTCATCGGGCACAGCTACGGATCGTTGCTGGCGGGCCTGACGGCCGCCGGCGGGCTCGACGCCGACGAGCTGGTGTTCGTGGGAAGCCCCGGGACCGGTCTCGACGCCGCCACCGAGGCGCGGTTGCGGCCCGGGGGCAGGGTGTGGGCGGCGGCTGCCACCGGGGACCCGATCGGCCGGGCGATCGATCCCGTCGCCGTGCTCAGCGGGGATATCGGGCGCCTTTGGTACGGCCCCGACCCAACCGGTGACGGCTTCGACGCCCTCGGGTTCGGCACCGCCGGCGCCTCCGGGCACTCCCAGTACTTCGATCCCGGCACCGAGTCGCTCCGCAACCTGGCCCTCATCGTGGCCGGACGCGGCGACGAGGTGGAGGCGGCAGGGGTGGCGGGTTGATGACCAGCTTGGGCCACAAGGTGCACCACCCCCTTCACCCCACATCTCGTATGATCCATCGCATGAAACCCACTGTTGCCATCCTCGGAGCCGGGTCCATGGGCGAGATCCTCGCCGAAGGGCTGCTGCGGGCCGGCTGGGCCGTCGACAGCCTGGTGCTCGCCGCCCGCCGGGAGGACCGCGCCCGCGACGCCGAGCGCCGTACCGGCGTCACCACGGTGCTCGACCCGGCCGCGGCCGCCGCCGGGCGGGACGTGGTCGTCGTCGCCGTCAAGCCCAAGGACGTCCACCACCTCATCG
>CAYUDA010000033.1:0-11904 GCA_964443425.1 uncultured Acidimicrobiaceae bacterium | reverse complement strand
TGGCGAAGACGAGGGCCCGGTCGTCGGTGTGGGTGATGGTGACGAGGACCCGGACGGCGCCAATCGCCTCCGCCCGCCGCGCCGCGGTTCCGGCCAGGTTGACCTGCGGGGCGCCGCCTCCGGTGATCTCGACGTCGCGCCAGTGGATACCGCGCCACCCGGCGCCGAGGCTCTTCATCACCGCTTCCTTGCCGGCAAACCGGGCCGCCAGCCGCGCCGACGGATCGACGTAGCGGTGGGCGTACTCCCACTCGTGATCGGTGAAGCAGCGATCGCGGAACCGGTCCCCGTAGCGGCCGAGGAGATGGCGCACCCGATCCACCTCGGCGAGATCGACGCCGAGCCCGATGACGTTCATGCCGCGGGAGCCTACCCGCACCGTCGCGGCGCAGCCGGCGCCGCCCTCACTCCACCGTGACGCTCTTGGCCAGGTTGCGGGGCTGATCGATGTCGTGGCCGCGGAGCCGGGCGACGTGGTAGGCGAGCAGCTGCAACGGAACCACCGCGCACACCGGCCCGAGGAGATCATCGGCCCGCGGGATACGCAACACCGTGTCGGCGAACTTGGCGATCTGGTCGTCGTCCTCGTAGGCGACGGCGATGATGCGTCCGCCGCGGGCCCGCACCTCCTGCACCGCCGAGATCGTCTTGCCGTACACCGCCTGCTGCGTGATGACCACCACCACCGGGACGCCGGCAGTGATGAGCGCCAGGGTGCCATGCTTCAACTCCCCGGCCGGCATCGCCTCCGAGTGCAGGTAGCTGATCTCCTTCAGCTTGAGTGACCCCTCCATCGCCACCGCGAAGTCGAGGCCGCGCCCGATGAAGTAGATGTCGTCGGCGTCGACGATGCGCTCGGCCGCCGCCGCCATTTCCCCCTCGTGCCGGAGCACCTCCTCCACCTGGGAAGGAAGGGTGCTGAGGCCGTGCACCACCCGCTCCGCCAGGGCATCGTCGATCACGCCGCGAGCGTTGCCGAGGCGGAGCCCGAGCAGGTACTGGGCGATCAGCATCGCCATGTACGCCTTGGTCGAAGCCACCGAGATCTCGGGTCCGGCCCTGGTGGAGAGGACGTCGTCGGCCTCGCGACTCAAGGTGCTGCCCACCACGTTGGTGATCGCGAGCAGCCGCGAGCCGCGCTGGCGTGCCAGGCGGGCCGCCGCCAGGGTGTCGGCGGTCTCCCCCGACTGGCTGATCGCCACCGTCAGATCCTGCGGCCCGATGAGGGGATCGGCGTACCGCATCTCGTGGGCGTACTCCACCGTTGTCGGGATGCGCAGGATGCGGCGGAAGACCTCCTTGCCGACCAAGCCGGCATGGAACGCGGTGCCGCAGGCGGTGATCCAGACCCGTTCCAGGCCGCGTGCGTACTCGTCGTCGAAGTGGACGTTGTCGAGCCACACCGTGCCGTCCTCGTCGAGCCTCCCCGCCAGCGTCTCGGTGATCACGGCGGGCTGTTCGTGGATCTCCTTGAGCATGAAGTGGGCGAAGCCGCCCTTCTCGGCCTGCTCGGCGTCCCAGTCGATGTGGATGGGGCGCCGGTCGACCGGCGCCCCTTCGATCGTCTCGATCCGGGCCCCGGCGGCGGTGATGACCACCAGCTCGCCGTCCTCGATGATCTGGAAGGTGCGGGTGCGGTGCAGCACCGCCGGGATGTCGGAGGCGAGGAACGTCTCGCCGTCACCGAGACCCACCACGAGCGGGCTGATGCGACGCACCGCCACGATCGTGTCCGGCTCGTGCCGGGTCATCACCACCAGGGCGTAGGCGCCTTCGGCTTGGGCGACCGCGGCGCGTACCGCCGCCGCCAGGTCGCCCCGGTACTCGCGTGCCACCAGGTGGGCGAGGATCTCGGTGTCGGTGTCGGAGGCGAAGACGTGGTCCTCGGCCTCCAGCTCCTCACGCAGGGTCTGGAAGTTCTCGATGATGCCGTTGTGTACCACCACGAACTCGCCGCTGCCGTCGAGGTGGGGGTGAGCGTTGAGGTCACTGGGCTCACCGTGGGTCGCCCAGCGGGTGTGGCCGATGCCGATGGTGCCGGCCACCGGGTCGGCCTCGAGCAGCGACGCCAGCCGGTCGATCTTGCCCTGGGCCTTCCGGACGCTGATGGCACCGCTGGTGACGGCGATGCCGGCCGAGTCGTAGCCCCGGTACTCGAGACGGCGCAAACCGTCGAGGAGGACAGGAGCCGCCTGTTGCGGGCCGACGTAGCCCATGATTCCGCACACGCGCGCGACCTCCAATCGTGGCGACCGGAGGGCTGCGGGGACGGCGTCCCCGCCTCACGTCGGGACGGTCTCTGTCTCCGGGATCGCTCCCGGGCTTTGTCCCGCCCCGTCACGGCCGTGAGCGGCCGAGAGGGCACCCGCCGACGGTTCGATTCTCCCTCTCCCTCGTCACCTCACCGGGCGGTGAGGGCTGGCGCTGGATGGTTGGATCTCCGGCCGGACTTCAGTTGTCACCGAGAGACTACCGGGGGAGAGGAAATGCGCAATCGGGCCGGTCAGCCCAGCTCGGCGACGACGACGGCCCGGACCGTTCCCGCGATCTCGTCGGCCATCTCCCTGGTGCGCGCCTCGACCATCACCCGCACCAGCG
This sequence comes from uncultured Acidimicrobiaceae bacterium, assembly GCA_964443425.1. Lineage (GTDB taxonomy): Bacteria > Actinomycetota > Acidimicrobiia > Spongiisociales > UBA5794 > CAYQEC01. Next base: position 9,306 of record CAYUDA010000033.1, on the reverse strand, counting down.
GCTCGGTCCCCGACGCCCTCACCAGCACCCGTCCCTCGGCGCCGAGTCGGGCCTCGGCGACCCGCACCGCTTCCCACACCGGGGCGCATTCGGCCAGGCCACCGCGGTTGGCGACCCGGATGTTCTCCAGCACCTGCGGGAACTCGGTCATGATCCGGCGCAGCTCGCGCAAGGGGCGGGCGGTGGCGGCAAGCACCTCGGCGAGGCGCAGAGCGGTGCGGAGTCCGTCGCCGGTGGTGCGGTCCTCCAGGAGGATGTGCCCGGACTGCTCGCCGCCGAGCACGGCCCGGATCCGCCGCATCTCCTCCAGGACGTAGCGGTCCCCCACCGTCGTCTGACGTACCTCGATCCCCAGCGACTCCATCGCCCGGTGGAACCCGAGGTTGGACATCACCGTCGCCACCACCACGTCCCGTTTCAGCTTGCCCCGCTCCTTGAGCTGGTTGGCGAGGATGGCCATGATCACGTCACCGTTGACGGTGACCCCGTCCTCGTCGACCGCGACACAACGGTCGGCGTCGCCATCGAAGGCAAACCCGACCCGACCTTGGACCAAGGATCCGAGGAACTCGGGGTGGGTGGCCCCACACCCGGCGTTGATGTTGGTGCCGTCCGGTTTGGCGCCGTGGACCTCGACCGAGGCGCCGAGGCGCCGGAACAACTCCGGGGCGGCAGCGAAGGAGGCGCCATTGGCGCAGTCGAGCACGAATTCCATCCCTCGCAACGAGTAGGAGGCGTCCCGTTTGAGGTGGTCGAGGTAGCGGTCGACGGCATCGGGCATCGCCGACTGCATGCCGACGAATGCCCCCGTCAGGCTTCGCCACGGCGCCCCACGACGGAAGCGGTCCTCGATGACGGCCTCCCGCTCGTCGGGGAGCTTGGACCCGTCCCGGCCAAAGAACTTGATCCCGTTGTCGTCGGCCGGGTTGTGGGAGGCGCTCACCATCACCCCGTATTCGCCCCCGGTGTCGATGGTCAGTCGGGATACCGCCCCCACCGGGATGATGCCGAGGTCGACGGTGTCGACGCCGACAGAGTTGAACCCGGCGTGGAGCGCGGCGGCCAACATCGGACTGGAGCGGCGAGTGTCGCGGCCGATGACGACCGGTCCGTCGGTGCCCTCCCCGGCGGCGCGGGCGAGGTCGACGGCGATGTCGACGGTGAGGTCGCGGTTGGCGTGTCCCCGAACCCCGTCGGTGCCGAAGAGCCGCTCGCCGCTCTCCATGGGCCCTGGCTCAGCGCTTGGTGAACTGCGGGGCGCGCCGGGCTTTGCGAAGCCCATACTTCTTGCGCTCGACCCGACGGGCGTCGCGGGTGAGGAGCCCCTCCCGCTTCAGTGCCGGGCGAAGCTCGGCGTCGATGCCTACGAGGGCGCGGGCGATGCCGAGGCGCAGCGCGTCGCTCTGGCCGGTGGTCCCGCCCCCTTCGATCGTGGCGATCACGTCGAAACGGGACTCCGATTCGGTGGTCCGCAAGGGCTCGAGGGCACGGAATCGGAGCGCGGGCTGCGTGAAATAGTCCTCGAGGGAGCGGCCGTTGAGGGTGACGCGGCCGGTCCCGTCGTAGAGGCGGACCCGGGCGACCGCGCTCTTGCGGCGGCCCGTTGCTTGCACGAGGGGCTTGGCCATCAGGCTTGCACCTTTCGGATCTCGAGGGGCTGCGGGTTCTGGGCGGCGTGGGGATGATCGGGACCGGCGTAGACCTTCAGCTTGGAGATGATCTGCCGTCCGAGCCGGTTCTTGGGGAGCATGCCGCGCACCGCGTTCTGGATGATCCGCTCCGGGTAGCTGCTCCGCATCTCGGCGAGGGTCTGGCTTCGCAGCCCTCCCGGGTACCCGGAGTGCCGGTAGTAGACCTTTTCGGTCTCCTTGTTCCCGGTGACGGCGATCTTTTCGGCGTTGACGACCACGACGTAATCGCCCCCGTCAACGTGGGGAGCGAACGTGGGCCGGTGCTTGCCGCGCAGCAGGACGGCCACCGCCGAGGCGAGCCGCCCCAGAGGGATGTCGGTGGCGTCGACGACGTGCCAGTCGCGCACGATGTCGCCGGGCCGGGGCGTGTAGGTCTTCTGCAGTTTTGGTCTCATGCGGAATCCGTTGCAGGTGCGAGCATGAATGCGCCCCCGGATCCGGGAGCGGCGACATATGTTACGGCACGCTGCCCCACTCCGCCAACTCACCCCACCACCACCGCCTGCACCCGACCCAGGGTTCCAGGACATGAAAACCCGGCCTCCCAGCCCAGGGTTCAGAGCAGGGAGGGGTAGCTGACGTGGACGAGGGTGAGGCCGTGGGGCGGAGCGACGCCCTTGGCGGAGTGGCGATCGCGGGCCGCCACGATGCCCGGGACGTCGTCGGGGTCCACCCGGCCCCGGCCCGCCTCGACGCAGAGGGCGACGAAGGAACGGACCATCTGGTGACAGAAGGAGCTGGCCTCCACCTCAAACACCAGCAGGCCCTCCTCCCCTTTCCCCCACACGGCCCGCCGCACGTCCCGCACCAGGCTGCGGTCCCCCGCCTTGCGGCAGAACGACGTGTAGTCCTGCTCGCCGACGAGATGGGCGGCGGCCCGGGACATGGCGCCGAGGTCGAGCGGGGTCTCGTAATGCCACGACGTGCGGGCCAGGAACGGGTCCGACACCTCCCGGTTCAAGATCAGGTAGCGGTAGCTGCGTCCGGTTGCGGAGAAGCGGGCACTGAAGCCCTCCGGCGCCTCGCCGACGGCCGCCACCACGATCTCGGGGGCGAGCTGCCGGTTGAGGGAACGGCGCACCCGGTCGCGGTCGAGCCCGGCCGGCGCCGGGAAGCTCACCACCTGCCCGATGGCGTGCACCCCCTTGTCGGTGCGTCCCGCCACCTCGGTCTCGACCGGGCCGGTGAGGCGGAACAGCGCCTGCTCCAGTTCCCCCTGTACGGTGCGGACGCCCGCCTGGCGGGCGTAGCCGTGGAACCTCGATCCGTCGTAGCCGAGGTCGATCCGGTAGACCGCCATCGGCCTCAGAGCGGCAGGCCGCTGAGGATGCGGATCACGACGATGGAGCCGGCCAGGCCGGCCACCGCGGCGATCCCGGCCCGGTCGAGGGGGAGATCGCTGACGTACTGCACGCCGCGGGCCACGATCGCCAGCATCCAGATCGCCCCCAGCACGAAGGCGAGTTCGGAGTTGCCGATGATTGAATCGAAGAACAGGGTCACCAGCAGCGTCGGGTAGGCAAAGCCGGTGATCCGCAGCAGGGTGGCGAAGTCGCCGCCGGCTTCCAGCAGGAACCGGATCACCGCCCAGGTGATGCCGGCGAAGAGCAGCCAGAAGAAGAGCCCGCTGATCGTCCAGCGCACCAGGGTGTCCCACACCCGGAAGTTGACCAGGTTGGAATACCGCCCGAACCCGATCGCGCCGAGGAACCAGAGGAAGCGGGTGATCACCACCAGGATGAGGGCGTCGCCGGTGGCCCGGTCGTTGAAGTCCATCCAGATGAAGGGGTCGCGCTGGAGGCGCGCCGCCTGCAGGAACCGGTTGAGCACTTCACCCATGACGAACGCTCCACCACGAGTCGGGAACGTGGAGCTTACCGTTCCTCACACAGCCACCATCACCGGCGCCAGCTTGGCCGCTGCCCGCCGCATCGAAGGATCGGCGTCGATCTCCTCCAGCTCGGCGAGGGTCGCCCACCGCACCGCATGGGACTCGGGGGAGACCTCCAGCACCTCCCCTGCGGCGAGGAAGAGGAACCGCAGGTCGTAGTGGCGATGCCGGGGCGTGGTGGGGCGGTCCGGGATCTGGTGCACGTCGAGGTCGAAGAGGCCCGGGTCGAGGCGGGTGAGTCCGGCGAGACCGGTCTCCTCGTGGATCTCCCGCTCGGCGGCGGCGACGACGTCGACGTCGTCGGGATCGACGTGACCTCCCGGCTGCACCCACACCCCGAGGCGGGCGTGATGAACCAGAACGAGGCGGCGGCGGTCCGGCGCCAGCACGTAGCCGCTCGCCGTGAAATGGCCGGGGTCGACGCGGTCGGCGGCGAACACGTCACCGCCGGAGGAGGCGAGGTGCACCATCGCGGCCCGGTCGGATTCCTGACCGGGGTCGGGAACGTACGCATCGAGCATGCGAAGGAGCGAAGGAAGGCGCGGGTCGTTCACCGTGGCGCGTCCGGGTCGTCGGAGGTGGCCGGAGGAGAGGGCGCCCCGGGGGCGCCACTCACACGAACTCGATCATCGCCAGCTCGACGCCGTCGCCCCGGCGCGGACCGAGCTTGGTGATGCGGGTGTAGCCACCGGGACGGCCGGCGTAGCGGGGTGCCACGTCGTCGAAGAGCTTGGTGACAACGTCGGTGTCCTCGATCTTGCGGAGAATGAGGCGGCGCGAATGGAGATCGCCGCGCCGCGCCCTGGTCACCATCTTCTCGACGTAGGGGCGCAGCGCCTTCGCCTTGGAGACGGTGGTCGTGACCCGCTCCTCGGTGATGAGCGACGCCGCCAGATTGGAGAGGATCTTGCGCTGGTGCGAGGGGCTGCCCCCGAAACGAGGTCCCTTCTTCGGGGTCGGCATCACGCCACTCCTGTGTCGTCGGAGGAGGAGTGGAGCGACAGGCCCAGCTCGTCCAGCTTGGCGGTCACCTCTTCGAGGCTCTTCTGGCCGAAGTTGGTGATGTTGAGGAGGTCCTCCTCGGTCTTCTCGACCAGCTCGCCGACGGTGTGCACCTGGGCCCGCCGCAGGCAGTTGCGGGGACGCTCGGAGAGATCGAGCGCCTCGATCGGGAGATCGAGATCGGGTGAGGTGGATTCGGCGGTGACGACGTCGCCCAGCTCGAGGCCGATGCCCTCGTCGAGGTCGGCGAAGAGCCCAAGCAGTTCCCGCAGCGTCTTGCCCGCCGACGACAGCGCCTCGCTCGGCGACATCGACCCGTCGGTCTCGACGTCGAGCACCAGCCGGTCGAAGTTGGTCATCTGACCCACCTGGGTGCTCTCGACCCGGTAGGAGACCTTGTGGACCGGCGAGAAGATCGAGTCGATCGGGATGATGCCGATGGTGTCCGACTTCTTGTTGCGATCGGCGCTGCGATAGCCGACGCCACGTTCGGCGGTCAGCTCGACTTCGAGGGAGGCGGAGGAGGAGAGGGTGGCGAGATGGAGGTCGGAGTTGACGACCTGAACCCCTGCGGGGACCTTGAGGTCACCGGCGGTGACGTCGCCCTTCCCCTTCTCGGAGAGGTAGAGGGTCTGTGACTCATCGACGTCGATGCGGAGCACCACCTGCTTGAGGTTGAGGATGAAGTCGACGACGTCCTCGACGACGCCCTCGATGGTGGAGAACTCGTGTTGGACGCCTTCGATGCGGACCGAGGTGATCGCCGCCCCGGGGATGCGGGCCAGCAGGGTGCGTCGCAGCGTGTTGCCCAGCGTGTAGCCGAATCCGGGCTCGAGAGGCTCGACGATGAAGCGCGACCGGACGTCGGTGACGTGCTGTTCTTCGATGTGTGGACGCTGGACGATGAGCACGGTGCGCTCCTCCGGACTGGGGTCTGATTCTTCTTCGTTGAGCTTGGCGGCGGGAGCCTGCTACCTCGAGTAGAGCTCGACGATGAGCTGCTCCTGGATCTGGGTGTCGATCTGTTCCCGGCTCGGCATGGTGGACACCGTCACCCGTCGCTCGGCGGGATCGACGTCGAGCCACTCCGGACTGGTGCGGTCGAGCGTGTCGATCGACTGCAGCACCGGGAACACGTCGACGCTGCGCTCCTTGACGGTGAGGACGTCGCCGACGCGCACCGTGTAGGACGGGATGTCGACCTTCTTCCCGTTGACGAGGAAGTGCCCGTGGTTGACGAGCTGGCGAGCCTGCGGGCGGGTCCGGGCGAAACCGGCGCGGTAGACGACGTTGTCGAGGCGAGTTTCGAGGATCTGCAGCAGGGTGGTACCGGTGATCCCGGAGCGACGGTTCGCGTCGTGGTAGTAACGGCGGAACTGCTTCTCGAGCACTCCGTAGATGTGGCGCAGCTTCTGCTTCTCGCGGAGCTGGATCTGGTACTGCGACTCACGGATGCGTCCCCGGCCGTGCTCTCCCGGCGGGTAGGGCCGGCGGTCGAAGTACTTCGCCTTGTTCTCGTCGAGGAGCTGGCGGGCGCGGCGGCTGCGCTTGGTGCGGGGTCCGGTGTAGCGGGCCATGGCTCAGCGTCCCTTGCGCTTCTTGGGGCGGCAGCCGTTGTGCGGGATCGGGGTCACGTCGCGGATGCCGGTCACCTCGATGCCCATGTTCTGCAGGGTGCGGATGGCGGTCTCACGGCCCGAGCCGGAGCCGCGCACGATGACGTCGAGCTTGCGGATCCCCATTTCGCCGGCCTTGCGGGCGGCCTGCTCGGCCGCCACCTGGGCGGCATACGGCGTCGACTTGCGCGAGCCCTTGAAGCCCACCGAGCCGCCCGACGTCCAGGCGATCACGCCACCTTCTTGATCGGTGATGGTGATGATGGTGTTGTTGAAGCTGGCCTTGATGTGGGCCTGGCCGTGCGGGATGTTGCGCTTGACCTTGCGTCGCCGCTGCGTCGTCTTTGCCACGTACTACCTCTCCAGACCCTTACTTGCCGACCTTCTTCTTCCCGGCGATGGGCGCCTTGCGGCCCTTCCGGGTGCGTGCATTGGTGTGGGTCCGCTGACCACGGACCGGGAGGCCGCGCCGGTGGCGCAGCCCTTGGTAGCAGCCGATCTCGACCTTGCGCTTGATGTTCTGCGCCACGTCGCGCCGAAGGTCGCCTTCGACCTGGAGGTTGGAATCGATGTACTGCCGGATCCGCACCACTTCGCTGTCGGTGAGATCGCGCACCTGGGTGTCCATGTCGATCTCGAGATCCCGCAGGATCTGCTGCGACGTGGAACGGCCGACACCAAAGATGTAGGTCAACCCGATCTCGACACGCTTGTCCCTCGGGAGGTCGGTTCCGGCGATACGAGCCATGGCGCGATTACCCCTGACGCTGCTTGTGACGCGGATTCGAGCAGATCACCCACACCCGCCCGTGACGGCGGATGATGCGACACTTCTCGCACATCTTCTTGGCGGATGCTGAGACTTTCATAGGTATCGGTACGTGATCCTGCCTCGTTCGAGGTCGTAGGGCGACACGGTGAGACGCACTCTGTCTCGAGGAAGGATGCGGATGTAGTGCATCCGCATCTTGCCGGAGATGTGACAGAGCACATCGTGACCGTTTTCGAGCTTCACCCTGAACATGGCGTTCGGGAGCGGCTCGACGACGGTCCCCTCAACTTCGATTGCGTCGTCTGTTCTTGCCACACGAAATACACCGGCCCGCGTTGGGCCGGACGGCAATGATAGGGGACCCCCGGAAACAACGGCAAATTCCTGGTGCGAGACGTCGCGATCCGACCCGGCGCGACCGGCGGCACGCCGCTCAGAGGGCGGCCGGTACCAGCTTCGGCTCGGGAAGCGTGAACACCATCGTCCCCTCGGCGGTGATGGCGACGGTGTGCTCGAAATGGGCCGACAGCGACCCGTCGGCGGTGCGCACCGTCCAGCCATCCCTGCCGAGCACCGTCTCCTCGCCGCCGACGTTGAACATCGGCTCGATGGCGATCGCCATCCCCACCTTGAGCCTGGTCCCCTTGCCCGGAGTGCCGTAGTTGGGGACGTTGGGGGCCTCGTGCATCTGGCGCCCGATGCCGTGCCCGATGTACTCGCGGACCACGCCGTAGCCGTGCCGCAGGGCGGTCGTCTCGATGGCGTATCCGACGTCACCGAGCCGGTTGCCTGCCTGGGCGGCGGTGATGCCGGCCCACAGGCCCTGTTCGGTGACGGTGAGGAGCTGTTCCACCTCGGGAGGCACCTCGCCGACCGCCATCGTGAAGGCGGCGTCGCCGTGCCATCCCTCGTAGATGGCGCCGGCGTCGATGGAGAGGACGTCCCCCTCCCTGAGCCGGTAGGTGCCGGGGATGCCGTGGACGATGACGTCGTTGGGAGAGGTGCAGATGTTGGCAGGAAAGCCGAGGTAGCCGAGGAAGGAGGGCCGGCAGCCCCGCTCCCGGATCACCTCGGCGGCGACGTGGTCGAGTTCCCGGGTGCGGACTCCCGGGACGGCGGCCTCACGCACCGCGGCGTGCACCGCCGCCACCGCGGCACCGGCAATCGCCATCTTCTCGAAGTCGCCGGGCGACTTCGTCGTCATGAAGCGGCCGCTCATCGCGGTTCGGCCAGGCTGCTGACGGTCCGGGAGAATACCTCGTCGATCGTTCCCGCTCCGTCGACGGCGATCACCTCGACCCCGTGCTCCGGGTAGTAGCCGACCAACGGCTCGGTCTCGTCACGGTAGACCTGGAGGCGGCGGCGGATGGTGTCCTCGTTGTCGTCGGCCCTTCCCTCCTGGCGGGCCCGCTCCAGCAGCCGGGTCACCAGCTCGTCGGGGGCGACGTCGAGCAGGACCACCGCATCGAGGCCGGCGCCCTCCCCGATGGCGAGGTCGAGGGCCGCCGCCTGGTGCACGTTACGGGGGAAGCCGTCGAGCAGGTAGCCGCAGGCAGCGTCCTCTTGGCCGAGCCGGTCCGCCACCAGGGCGATCATCAGGTCGTCGGGAACGAGGTCGCCTGCCGCCATGATCTCCTCGGCCTTGCGGCCCAGTTCGGTGCCGTCGGCGACGGCCTGGCGCAGCATGGCGCCGGTGGAGATGTGGGGCACCCCGATGGCCCGGGCGAGCCGGACCGCCTGCGTTCCCTTGCCGGCTCCGGGTGGTCCGAGGAACAGCAGCCGGCGTCCCATCAGGACAGGAACCCTTCGTAGTTGCGCATCATGAGCTGGCTTTCGATCTGTTTCATGGTCTCGAGAGCCACCCCGGAGACGATGAGGATCGACACCCCGCTGAGACCGACCGGGATGTGCCAGTACCACCCCATCAGCGACGGCGCCACCGCCACGACGGCGAGGTAGAGAGATCCGGGGAGGGTGATCCGGCTCAGGACATGCTCGAGGTGGCGTACCGTGGCCCGACCCGGACGGATGCCGGGGATGAACCCACCCTGGCGCTGGATGGTCTCGGCCTGGCGCTCCGGGTCGAACTGGATGGCGGTGTAGAAGTACGTGAAGAACACCACGAGCAACGCCAGCAGTCCGATGTAGGGCAAGGTCGGCGACAGCCCACCGCTGCCTCGGGTTGACAGCAGGTTGCGGTCGATCCAGTCCCGCACCGCCGCTCCCCAGCCGCTGGAGGGGATCGAAGAAGCGATCAGCACCGGGAAATACATGACCGAGGTGGCGAAGATCACCGGGATGACGCCGGCCATGTTCACCTTGAGCGGGATGTAG
>CAYUDA010000032.1:0-12075 GCA_964443425.1 uncultured Acidimicrobiaceae bacterium | reverse complement strand
TGCTGCGGATCATCGAGATCGCCATCGAGAAGACCGGCGGCTACTTCTACTCCCGGGCGTTGCTGGCGACGGTGGCCGGTTTTGCCACCTGGCTCGCCCTCACCATCATCGGGGTTCCCTTCGCATTGCCGCTCGGGCTCTGGCTCGGGATCCTCTCGCAGTTCGTGCCGGTGATCGGCACCTACATCGGCGGGTTGCTGCCGCTGCTGATCGCCCTGCTGGAGAGCCCGACCAAGGCGCTGTGGACGCTCGGGTTCATCGTCGTCTACCAGCAGATCGAGAACTACCTCATCAGCCCCCGCATCACCGGCCGCACCATGTCGCTGCACCCGGCCGTCGCCTTCGGATCGGCGATCGTGGGCGGCACCCTGATGGGGGCGGTGGGTGCGGTGATGGCCCTGCCGGTGGCGGCCACCGTGCAGGCGTTCGTGTCGACCTACCTGCACCGCCACGAGCTGGTGGAGTCCGAGCTGCTCGGCTACACCCACGAAGGTGGCGGGAGCGAACCATGACGGTCGGCCGGTCCCATCACTACGAGGTGGAGGTCGAATGGACCGGCAACGACGGCTCGGGGACCGCCTCCTACCGCTCCTACCGGCGCGACCACGTGGTGCGGAGCCCCGGAAAGCCCGACATCCCCGGGTCGGCCGATCCGGCCTTTCGGGGCGATCCGGACCGCCACAATCCCGAAGAGCTGCTGGTGGCGTCCCTCTCGCAATGCCACATGCTCTGGTACCTGCATCTGTGTGCCGTGGCCGGGGTGGTGGTCGAGACCTACGTCGACCGCGCCGCCGGCATCATGGAGGAACACCCCGACGGGAGCGGGGTCTTCACCGAGGTGGTGCTGCGGCCAAGGGTCGTCATCCGCGTCGGCTCCGACCCGCGGAGAGCGGCGGAGCTGCACCTGGAGGCCCACCAGAAGTGCTTCATCGCCGCCTCGGTGGCATTTCCGGTCCGGCACGAGCCGACGATCGAGGTGCGCGACGGCGATGGGTGACGAAGCGGCGTCGCTGGCTGGGAGCCTGCTGGTTGCCACCCCCGGGCTGCTCGATCCCAACTTCGTGCGCACCGTGGTGCTGCTGCTCGAACACGGGCCGGAGGGCACCGTCGGGGTCGTGCTCAACCGCCCGAGCGAGGTGCCGGTCGCCGAGCACCTCCCGGAGTGGGAGGGATACCTCACCGAACCGGCGGTGGTGTTCGTCGGCGGCCCGGTGATGAACGAGGTCGCCGTCGGGGTAGGGGAGCGGGGAGCGGGCCTCGACGAGGAGTGGACACCGGTGGTGGGGTCGGTGGGTCCCGTCGACCTCGGGTCGGGCCCGGAGGGGGTGGAGGACCTGGGACGGGTCCGGGTCTACTCCGGGTACGCCGGGTGGGACGGGCGCCAGCTCGAACTGGAGCTTGCCGTCGGGTCGTGGTTCGTCGTTCCCGCCGAGGTATCAGACGTGTTCACGGATCGCCCCGATGGGCTGTGGCGGGAGGTGCTGGGGCGCCAGCCGGGCCGCCTCGCCCTCTTCGCCAACTTCCCCGACGACCTGCGGACCAATTGAGCGGGTACTCCGGCGCCTCCCGGTAGGCTCGGAAGGTGCAGACCGTTCCCCGCCTCCGCAAGGCACTCAAGGCCAAGGCCCCCACCCTCGAGGTGGAACGCGGGCTGTGGGAGGCCGGCTGCGACATCGTCGTCGGGGTCGACGAGGTGGGACGGGGGGCCTGGGCCGGGCCGCTCAGCGTCGGAGCCGCCGTCGTGCCCCGCCACCGCCGGGTCTACAAGATCCGGGACTCCAAGATGCTCACCGAAGACGAGCGGGAGGCCCTCTTCGACCGTGTCGCAGACTGGTGCGCCGCCTGGGCGGTGGGGCACGCCTCCCCCCGGGAATGCGACGAGCTGGGGATGTCCGAGGCGCAACGCCTCGCCGCCCGCCGCGCCCTCGACGGTCTCGGCGTCACCCCCGGGCGCGTGCTGGTCGACGGCAACTGGGACTTCGTCGGCGGGGACCCGGTGCGCATCGTCGGCGGCGACGCCACCTCGCTGTCCATCTCGGCCGCCTCGGTGCTCGCCAAGGTGACCCGGGACCGCATCATGCGGGGGCTGGCGGCCCACTACCCGGCCTTCGGCTTCGAACGCAACAAGGGCTACCCGGGGCCACGTCACCGGGCCGCCCTCCACGCCTTGGGGCCGACCACGATCCACCGGCGCAGCTGGGCCTTCATGGAAGGTCTCGTGTGGAACGGCGTGCCCCGGGTGCGCCGGCCCGACCCGCAAGGGGTGCTCTTCGGCGACTGAGGCCGGGGCGTGGGTACTGGTGCGGGGAAGCCGCATCGGTCAGACTGAGAGGATCACGACACGAGGAGGGTCATGGGCGGGCCAGTGACCGTAGGCAAGAACGATCCCCGGGACTTCCTGGCGATCGACCGCCTACTCGACGACGAGGAGCGTCTGGTGCGCGACACGGTGCGGCGCTTCGTCGCCGACCGGGTGCTGCCCGACATCGCCGAATGGTTCGAGCAGGGAGTGTTCCCCCGCGAGCTGGTGGGGGAGATCGGGGCCCTCGGGTTCCTCGGGATGCACCTCGAAGGCTACGGCTGCGCCGGGATGACCGCGGTCGACTACGGCCTCGCCTGCACCGAGCTGGAAGCAGGCGACTCCGGGGTGCGGAGTTTCGTGTCGGTGCAGGGCTCGCTGTGCATGTTCCCGATCTGGGCCTACGGCTCGGAGGAGCAGAAGCGCCAGTGGCTGCCCCCGATGGCGGCCGGGGAGGTCATCGGCTGCTTCGGCCTCACCGAAGCCGACTCCGGCAGCGATCCCGGCAGCATGCGGACCCGGGCCCGGCGCGACGGTGACGACTGGATCCTCAACGGCTCGAAGATGTGGATCACCAACGGCGGCATCGCCGACGTCGCCATCGTGTGGGCCAAGGCCGACGACACCATCTTGGGCTTCGTCGTGCCCACCGACACCCCCGGGTTCACCGTCAACGACATCCATCACAAGCTGTCGCTGCGGGCGTCGGTCACCTCCGAGCTGGTGCTGGAGGACGTGCGGGTGCCTGCGAGCGCCCTGCTTCCCGGCGTGCAGGGCCTCAAGGGTCCGCTGTCGTGCCTCACCGAGGCCCGATTCGGGATCCTCTTCGGGGCGGTGGGCGCCGCCCGCGCCTGCTACGAGGTGGCGCTCGACTACGCCGGGGCGCGCATCCAGTTCGGCGGACCCATCGCCCGTTTCCAGCTCACCCAGGCGAAGCTGGTGGAGATGATGACGGCGGTGAACCGCGGCATGCTGGTGGCGCTGCACATCGGCCGCATGAAGGACGCCGGGACGGCCACCGTCGGCCACGTCAGCTTCGGCAAGCGTGACAACGTCGCCATGGCTCTCGAGGTGGCTCGCCTGGCACGCTCGGTGCTGGGCGCCAACGGCATCACCCTCGAATACCCGGTGGTGCGGCACATGAACAACCTCGAGTCCGTGTACACCTACGAGGGCACCCACGAGATCCACACCCTCATCCTCGGCGAGGCCCTGACCGGGATCGCCGCCTACGACTGAGCGGGCGAGAGGGTGGTGACCAGCCGGGGAGCCGCTCGTGACCGGTTGGCGAGCGCCGCCGCACCCGACGAGCCCGGGAAGACCGCCGGGGATCCGCACCGCCTGCTGCTCGCCAGCGGCTCACCGCGGCGCCGCGCCCTGCTCGCCATGGCCGGGTTCGCATTCGGCGTCGTCACCCCCGACGTCGACGAGCGGCGTCACCGAGGGGAGGACCCGACGGCGATGGTGCTTCGCCTCGCCCGGCGCAAGGCAGAGGCCGGCGCCCGCCACGGGGAGGCAGGGACCAGGGTCCTCGCCTGCGACACCACCGTCGCCCTCGGCGACGACATCTTCGGCAAACCGGCCGACGCCGCCGCCATCGTCGACATGGTGCTGGCCCTCGCCGGACGCACCCACTCGGTGCTCACCGGCTACGCCCTGGCGACGGTGGGCAGGGAAGGATGCGAGGCGGGGGTGGCCGAGACCAAGGTGACGATGCGGGCGGTGACCAGGGACGAGGCTGCCGCCTACGCCGCCACCGGCGAGTCGCTCGACATGGCCGGCGCCTACGCCCTCCAAGGAGAGGGGGGACGCCTCGTAACCGAGATCGCCGGTTCTCGCTCCAATGTCATCGGCCTACCGTTGGAGGAGGTCGTGCCCTTGTTGCGGCGCCATGGGTTCGTCCCCCGCCGCGACGGCACGCCGGGAGGAGCGCCGATGTGATGATCGGGTTCGTGGACGAAGGAGCGGCGGCGGGCTCGATCGACTACGTCACCGTCTTCATCGGGCTGTTCGGGGGCTTGGCGCTGCTCGTGGTGGGGATGGACCGCATGACGGAGGCCCTCAAGGTCATGGCCGGCGACCGGATGCGGGCGATCCTCGCCAGGTTGACGGCGAACCGGGTGACGGGGGTGGCCACCGGAGCCGCCATCACCGCGGTGGTGCAGTCGTCGTCGGTGACGACGGTGCTCGTCGTCGGGTTCGTGACGTCGGGGCTGATGACACTCACCCAGTCGATCGGCGTCATCATGGGCGCCAACATCGGGACGACGGTCACCGCCCAGATCATCGCCTTCGACGTCACCAAGTACGCCCTGGCGCCGGTGGCGGTGGGAGCCGCCATGCTCTTCGGGTCCAAGAACGAGAGCCGCCAATCGCAGGGGGCGGCGATCCTCGGGCTCGGGATGCTCTTCTTCGGCATGGGGGTGATGGGCGACGCCATGGAGCCGCTGCGAGACCTCGGGGCGTTTCACCGGCTGATGGCGAACCTCGCCAACCCGGTGCTCGGGGTGCTGGTCGGCGCGGTCTTCACCGCCGTGGTCCAGTCGTCGGCGGCCACCGCCGGGGTGGTACTCGCCCTCGCTTTCGAGGGGCTCATCTCGCTGCCGGCGGGCATCGCCGTCGTGCTCGGCGCCAACATCGGCACCAGCGTCACCGCCCAATTCGCCGCCATCGGCAAGACCCGGGAGGCGCACCGGGCGGCGTTGGTGCACACCTTGTTCAACGTCGCCGGGGTGCTGGTCTGGATCGCCTTCATTCCCGAGCTCGGATCGCTGGTACGTTGGATAGGTGGGGGACTGGGGCGGGAGATCGCCAACGCCCACACCGTCTTCAACGTGGTCAATACCGTGCTTTTCGTGTGGTTCACGCCGCAGATCGGTGCGCTCGTGACCCGGCTCATCCCCGATCGACCGGCGGCCGAGGAAGAGGAGATCCGGGCCAAGTACCTCGACCGGGAGCTGCTGCGCACCCCGGCCCTGGCTCTCGACCGGGCCCGGCTCGAGCTGGACCGCATGGCGAGGAGAGTGCAGGGAATGCTGGCGGCGGCGTTGCCGGCCGTGCTCGACGGTCCTCGCACGCTGCTGGAGGAGGTGGAGGGGATGGACGACGAGGTCGACGCCCTCCACGCCCACATCGTCCGCTACCTCGGCGACGTGAGCCGCACCCGGCTCGGGAGCCGCGACACCGAGGTGATGATCCAGCTCATGGAGGCAACCAACAACCTGGAGGCGATCGGCGACATCGTCGAGACCAACCTGGTGGCGCTCGGCATCTCGCGCCTCGACCAGGGGATCGTGGTGAGCGAGGGGACCCGGGTCCTCATCGAGGAGTTCTTCCACCAGGTAGAGACCGCGCTGGCGCTCGCCCTCACCGCGGTCACCGAGAAGGACGAGGCGAAGGCGCGAAGGGTCTCCGCCATGAAGAAGGACATCAACGAGCTGGAACACCATGCCCAGCTCCACGAAGCGGAGCGGTTGGTGGCCGACGAGCCGCACCGGGTGCAGGCCTACCGGTTGGAGACCGACGTCGTCGCCAACCTGAAGCGGATCTACTACTTCGCCAAGCGCACCGCCCGGGTCGCCGTCCCCGTGTCGGAGCGAGCAACCTCCTAGCCGTCCTCCCCATCTGCTCCCCATCTGCTCCCCACCTGCCCTCAACCCTGGGTTGAGGGTCCGGTTTTCATGTACTGGAGCCCTGGGTTGAGAGGCCGGGTTTTCATGGTCTGTGGCCCACGGTTGGGGAGGCGCCGGTGAACTGTGGGCTGGGAGGCCGGGTTTTCATGGTCTGGAGTCCTGGGTTGGGTGCATGGTTGGGCGAGGGTCGGGCGTATGAACGACTACCCTGCCGGGGTTTCCTGTCCTGTCGACTGGAACGACTTGATGACCGCGATCCAGATGCCAGAGGAGCCCTTCCCGGGCGACACCGCCGCCCGTGAGGCGAGCGGGCGCCTCGCCGACCGCATTCGCTGGCACCTGCGCTACTCACTCGCCGAGTCGACCGCCTCCGCCTCGCCGCACGACTGGTACACCGCGGTGGCGATGACGGTGCGCGAACACCTGATGGACGACTGGCTCACCACCGATCGGCTCCACGCCGAGTTGAGTCCTCGCACGGTGCACTACCTTTCGATGGAGTACCTGGTGGGGCGGGTCCTCACCAACAACGCCATCAACGTCGGCATCTACCGGGACCTGGTCGCGGCCTGCGATTCCTTGGGTTTGAACTGGGACGAGGTGGTGGAGACCGAGCGTGACGCCGGGCTCGGTAACGGGGGACTGGGTCGCCTCGCCGCCGGATTCCTCGACTCGATCGCCACCCTCGGGTTCCCCGGCGTCGGCCACGGCATCCGCTACAAGTACGGCATCTTCCGGCAGCGCATCCAGGGCGGCGCCCAGGTGGAGGAGCCGGACGACTGGCTGCGCTACGGCTACCCGTGGGAGATCGAACGGCCGGAGCGGCGGGTCACGGTGCACTTCGGGGGCCGGGTCAAAGGCGACGACTGGCGCAGTCCGGGCGGCACCCGGTGGAAGCCCGACACCGTCGTGGTGGGGATCCCGTACGACACGCCGGTGGCCGGCTACCGCAACCGCACGGTCAACACCCTCCGGCTCTGGTCCGCCCACGCCTCGGAGGTCTTCAACCTCGAGTTCTTCAACAACGGCGAGTACGTCAAGGCCTACGAGGATCAGCTCCTCGGCGAGCGGATCAGCAGCGTGCTCTACCCGAACGACCAGATCGACGCCGGGCTCGAGCTGCGGGTGATGCAGCAGTACTTCTTCGTGTCGTGCGCCCTGCAGGACATCCTGCGGGACTTCCACGAGGCGGGGCACGACATCCGCACCCTGGCGGATCGCGTCGTGCTGCAACTGAACGACACCCACCCGGCGCTGGCGATCCCCGAACTGCTGCGCATCCTCATCGACGACGAGGCGCTCGACTTCGAAGAGGCGTGGGACATCGTGCGCCGCACCTTCGGCTACACCAACCACACCCTGATGCCGGAGGCGCTCGAGACCTGGTCGGTGCAGCTCCTGGAACGGCTGCTGCCCCGCCACATGCAGCTCGTCTACCTGATCAACGATCGCCTCCTCGCCGAGATGCGGGAGGCGTTCCCCGGCGACCAGGCTCGGCTGCAGCGCATGTCGCTCATCCACGAGGACCGGGGCCGCTGGCTCCGGATGGCGAACCTGGCCGCCTACACCGCCTTCAGCATCAACGGGGTCGCCGAGATCCACACCAAGCTGCTGCGCCGCAACCTGTTTCCCGATTTCGCCGAGATCTGGCCGGAGCGCTTCAACAACAAGACGAACGGGGTGACGCCGCGGCGCTGGCTCATGGTCTCCAACCCGGAACTGACCGGCACCATCACCGACGCCATCGGCGACGGATGGACCAGCGACCTCACCGAGCTGGGGAAGCTGAAGGACCTGGCGGCGGATCACGAGTTCTCGGGACGGGTGACGCGAGCCAAGGAGATGGCGAAGGGCCGTCTCGGCGGGTACGTGTCCCGCGAAATGGGAATCGACCTGGACCTCGACTCCCTGTTCGACGTCCAGGTGAAGCGGATCCACGAGTACAAGCGCCAGGTCCTCAACGTGATGCACATCCTCGGCCGCTACTTGCGGATCAAGGAGGGCGACGGCGACGGCTACCTACCGCGCACCTTCATCCTCGGAGGCAAGGCGGCGCCCGGCTACGCCATGGCGAAACTCATCATCCGCCTCATCAACGACGTCGCCGGCATCGTCAACAACGACCCGGTCGCCTCCGATCTGCTGCGGGTGGTGTTCCTTCCCGACTACGGGGTCTCCCTGGCGCAACGCATCATGCCCGCCGCCGAAGTGAGCGAACAGATCAGCACCGCAGGGACCGAGGCGAGCGGCACCGGCAACATGAAGCTCGCCATGAACGGAGCCGTCACCGTCGGGACCCTCGACGGGGCGAACATCGAGATCCGCCAGCAGGTCGGCGACGACGCCTTCTTCCTGTTCGGTCACACCGTCGAGGAGCTCGACGAGATGCGCCGTTCCGGTTCGTACAACCCGTGGCAGTACTACGAGAGCGACGCCGAGCTGCGGCGCGTGGTCGACCTGTTCGCCGGCACCGAGCTGAGCAGCCGCGGCACCAACTACCGCCCGCTGCACGACGCTCTCCTCACCCACGGTGACCGCTTCTTCCACCTTGCCGACTTCCGCTCCTACGTCGACACCCAGGACGCGGTGGACGCCGCCTACCGGGACCGGGAGCGCTGGACCCGGATGGCGATCGCCAACATCGCCGGCAGCGGGCAGTTCAGCTCGGATCGCACCATCCGGGCCTATGCCGAGGAGATCTGGCACCTCGACGGTGGCCGCGGCGGCGCCGCCCAGGGTTGAACGGGCGGTTCCCGCAGCAACGCCCCGCAGAGATCAGACGACGACGGCGCTGGGGAGGTCGATGACGACCGAGATGTCGCCGGAGGAGTAGCCGAGCCGGTTCCAGGAGGGCTGGCTCGCCAGGGCCGTGACGGCGGCAACCGGCTCCGGGTCGAACTGGGTGCCGGCGCAGCGGCCGAGCTCGCTCAAGGCGTAGGCGACCGGCATCGCCGGTTGATAGCAGCGGTGGCTCGTGATTGCGTCGTAGGCATCCGCCACCTGGAGGATCCGGGCCAGCGGCGGGATGGCCTCGTCGCCGATGCCGCGGGGGTAGCCGGTGCCGTCGACGCGCTCGTGGTGGCTGAGCACGATGGTGGCGACGACAGGATCGACCCGGTCCCGGATCATCTCGTAGCCGATCCGGGGATGGTGTTCGAGTTCCATCCACTCGTCGGCGGTGAGCGGGCCCGGTTTGTCGAGGATTTCACGCGACACGAACAGCTTGCCGACGTCGTGGAGAAGCGCCGCGGCCGAGAGCAGCCCATGTTGGGTCTCGTCGATGCGCATCTCCTCGGCGATGCTGATGGCGATGTGGGCGGTGCGGCGGCTGTGCCCGGCGAGCGCCGGGTCGACGGCTTCGAGGAGTTTGGTGAAACGGCGAATCACTTCCGCACCCACTTCAGACGGCCAGTACTCACCAGTCTGGTTGATTGAGCTCTGGAATTGAATGGGCCGACCGCCCCATTCGTTTTGAGGCATATCCCTGCCAAGGGATGGGAGGGGGGCGACGCGGCCGCGCCGCGGGGAACACCGCGACCGAGGGCGGGCGCCGGATCCGGCTCGCCCTCATTGCACGCATTGTTCTATGCTAACTAGAACAGTAAGAAGGGGTCTCGCGCCTGGCCTCGGGGCCCCCGACCGCCTAGTACCATCCCGAATGGTGCCCACACCGGAGGTGAATCATGAGCCTCGCCGCCATCGTGCCCATCGCAGTGCTCTGTCTGGCTCTCGTCGTCTTCTGCTGGGTCGACATCGCCCGCGGCGAGGTGCAGTACCTCCCGAAATGGGCCTGGGCTCTCATCTGCGTCGTCTCGATCCCGCTCGGTCCCATCGCCTACCTCACCATCGGCCGGGTTCCCCGCCCAAGGAGCCACGCTCGGTGATCCGCACCGTCGCCCTGGAGAAACGCTACGGCGACACCACCGCGGTCGACGGGGTCGACCTCGACGTACCGACCGGATCGATCTACGGCCTGGTGGGACCGAACGGCGCCGGCAAGACGACGCTGCTGGGGATGCTGGCCGGGCTGCGGCGCCCCACTGCCGGCGTCATCGAACTCGGCGTGACGCGCCGGCGGGTGGCGGTCCTGCCCGACACCCCGCACTTCGATCCGTGGCTCACCGCCTGGGAGGTGCTCGACCTGGCCCGGAACCTGGTCGACCCGGACATCCCCCGGGAACGCAGCGACGAGTTGCTGCACGACACCGGCTTGGACGAAGCCGCCGACCGGGCCGTCGGCGGCTTCTCCCGCGGCATGCTGCAACGCCTCGGCGTGGCGTCGACCCTGGTGGGGAACCCCGAGCTGCTGTTACTCGACGAACCGTGCGCCGCGCTCGATCCGCTCGGGAGGAGGGAGGTCCTCGACCTCATCGCCCGGCTGCGGCGGGCCGCCACCGTGGTGTTCTCCAGCCACATCCTCGCCGACGTCCAGGAGGTGTGCGACACGGTCGGGATCCTCCGCAGCGGCCGGCTGCTGTTCCAAGGCCCGCTCGAGGAGCTGCTGGTGGGGCGCGCCGTTCCCCGCTACGTGGTGCGACTCCGCTCCGGTGCGGCGCCGGTGGCGGCGGCCCTTCGGCAGCGTCCGTGGGTGACCGAAGTGGAGGAACGCGGTGACCTGCTCCGGGTCGGCGTCGACACCCTGGCCCATGCCGAGGAGCAGCTCCCCGGAGCGCTGGCGGAGGCCGGAGCCTCGGTGGTGTCGATGAGCCCGGAGGCGGCCTCGCTCGAAGACGTGTTCCTGGAGGTGATGGCGTGACGGCGTGGCGACTCGAATGGCTCCGCCTCGTCCGCACCAAGCGGTGGATCGCCATCGCCGGCGTGTTCCTCTTCTTCGGGTTGCTGGGTCCGATCACCGCCCGCTACATGGGCACGATCCTGGAACACTACGGAGGCGATCTGCAGGTCACCGTCCCGCCGCCGGTGCCGGTGGACGGCATCACCCAGTACGTCGCCAACGCCATCCAGATCGGCCTGCTGGTGTCGGTGATCGTGGCCGCCGGGGCGCTCGCCATCGACGGCAAGCCCCAGATCGGGATCTTCTTCCGCACCCGGGCGACGAGCATCGGCGAGATCGTCATCCCGCGCTTCGTGGTGAGCGCCGGAGCCGCTGCCGCCGGGTTCCTGCTGGGAGCGATCGCCGCCCTCTACGAGACGTGGGTGCTGCTGGGGAGCGTCCCCTTCGGATCGTGGTTGGCGGGGACCGGCTATGGCGTGCTCTACATGGTGTTCGCGGTGGCGGTGGTGGCCGCCGCCGCGGGGCGGACCCAGTCCCGGCTGGCAACGGTGATGGCGGCGATCGTGGTGCTGCTCGGGTTGCCCATCCTCGGGATCATCCCCAAGGTCGGCGATTGGCTCCCGAGCGCCCTCATCGGGGCGATCGACGGCATCCCCCGGGGAGATTCGGCGGTGCACTACCTCGGGGCGGGAGGGGTGACGGTGGCGGCGATCGCCCTCTGCCTGTGGGCCGGCATGCGGTGGGCGGAGACCCGGGAGCTGTGAGTCAGCCCTCCGTCGCCAGGGCGGCGTCGACCGCGGCGAGGGCGTGGAGGCGTGTCGTCGGGTAGAGGGGAACCTCGACCCGGTCGAGGTCGACGAGCAGCTCGATCTCGGTGCATCCGAGGATGATCCCCTCGGCGCCGCGGGCGACGAGGCGGGACATGACGCCCTCGTAGCCCACCCGGCTCGCGGCGGTGACGATGCCGCGCACCAGCTCCCGGTAGATGACGTCGTGGACCAAGGCACGGTCGTCCTCCTCGGGGATGAGCACCTCGAGTCCGTGGCGGCGCTCCAGGCGCCCCCGGTAGAAGTCCTCCTCCATGGTGTAGCGGGTCCCGAGTAACCCAACGGTGGTCATGCCGTCGCGACGGATCGCAGCCGCGGTGGCGTCGGCGATGTGGAGGAGCGGGACCGAGGTGGCGGCCTCGACCTCGGGGGCGAGGCGGTGCATGGTGTTGGTGCAGATCACGAGCAGGGCGGCCCCGGCACCCTCCAGGGTGCGCGCCGCCTCCACCAAACGCGCCGCCGCGGTGTCCCAGTCGCCCGACTCCTGGAGCGCCTCGATCTCGGCGAAGTCGAAGCTGAAGAGGACGGCGGCAGCGGAATGGGTGCCGCCGAGACGCCGCTGCACCTCCTGGTTGACGATGC
>CAYUDA010000031.1:11228-12364 GCA_964443425.1 uncultured Acidimicrobiaceae bacterium | reverse complement strand
GTGACGGTCCGTCAGTCGCGATCGCGCCGGCGGGAGCCGAACAGGGCTCGCAGCAGGAACCGGGCGTTCTTGGGGCTCTCCCCCACCCGGCGCACCGCGTAGGGCCACCAGGCGCTCCCGAACGGCACGTAGAGCCGCACCTGCTCTCCCCGGTCGACCAGCTCCTGCTGCAGCTCGTCCCGGACCCCGAAGAGCATCTCGAATTCGTACCGGTCCTTGTCCCAGCCCTCCGTCTCGGCGATGCGGATGATCTCGGTGATGAGGGCGTCGTCGTGGGTGGCGAAGATGGGGTAGAACTCACCGTCGCGGGCCGCCGGCGCCAGCATGGCCCGGGCCGCCTCGAGGAACCTGCGGTCGACCTCGTCCCGCCTGGTGAAGGCGACGCCCTTGCCCTCGGCGAACGCACCCTTGACGAGACGGACCGCGCCGCCGGGCACGACACGGTGTGCCATGTCGCCGGCGGTGCGTCGCAGGCAGGCCTGCAAGGTGACGGCGACCGGGAGCCCGCCGGCCCTCAGCTCATCGTGAAGGTGCAGCGTCGGATCCGTGACCGAGGAGTCCTCCATGTCGAACATGAGGAAGGTGCGGGAGAAGCCGGTGTCGGCCTCGGCGACTGCCTGCGCCAACTCGAGGGCGTGGGAACGGCAGGTCGCCTCGTCGACCATCAGGCCGATCTGGGTGGGGTCGACGGAAAGGTGGACGTCGAGCCCCGCCATGCCGAGAGCGGCGGCGGCGGCCTTGAGCTGCGAGACGGTGGTACGGATGACCTCGCCGTCCCGTACGTACTCTCCCAGGTAGAACACGGAGGCAGTGCGACCCGACGCCCGCAGCGACTCGACGGTCTCCAGCACCTCTGCGACGGTGGAGCCACCGACGAACCGGGACGCCAGCGACGTCAGCGAGGCCCGCCGCTGCATGAAGCGCGTGATCCGCGCGTTGCGCGCCAACGAGATCATGCTCCGCTGCCAGAGACCGATGGCGTTCCTTCCTCTTCGCCGCTGGCAAATGGTAGGGCAACCCTGCACGAAGGCCCGCCGCCTCGAGGGCGGCGGGCCTTCCGGGGAGGAACGGGATCGGAGTCAGCTCTGGAGGCTGGCGTCGTCGGCGGGAAGGGAAGTGGTGGGCACGTCGTCGCC
>CAYUDA010000031.1:0-11128 GCA_964443425.1 uncultured Acidimicrobiaceae bacterium | reverse complement strand
ACGGCGTCGTCGCTGGTCGCCGTCGACGTCGAGTTTTCGATGGTGGTGGACGATTCCACCGCGTTCCCGCTGTCGGGGGAGATGGTGGCCATCGCCACCCCGACCGTCAGCAGCATTGCCGCACTGAGTCCGAGCACTGTCATGGTTCGCTTCACATGGACCTCCTTGTCACCGCCCACGATGCGGGAGGCGGGGTAAGCGGTACCTCCGGCGTCGATTAACCGAGCGTGAAAGATGTGGGGAGGGCGCCAGGTCGGATGGTTGGTCGCGGGGCCAACCCGGGTAACGTGGCCCGTCCACCATGAGGAGCCAGGCAGCCACCGACCACACCGGTTGGCGTGACGGCGTGATCGCCGTCTCGCCGATCCTGGTGGGCGTCATCCCATTCGGTCTCGTCTTCGGGGTCGCCGCGGCGGGTTCCGTCATCGGTGGCGGCCTCGGCTACGCCAGCTCGATCATCGTCTTCGCCGGGGCAGCCCAGCTCGCCATGATCGACCTGATGAACGTCGGCGCCGCAACGGTCGTGGTGATCGCCACCGCCCTCGTCGTCAACGCCCGCATGCTGATGTACAGCGCGGCGCTGGCGCCCTCTTTCAAGGACTTCCCGCCGGTATCGCGGCTCCTGCTCCCCTACCTGCTCACCGACCAGGCCTTCGCAGTCTCCATCGTCCGCTACGCCGAGGTCGACGATCCCGCCTACCGGCGCCGCTTCTACACCGCGGCGGGCGCCGCGCTGTGGGTGACGTGGCAGATCACCTGCGTCATCGGCGTCGTGGTCGGCGCCCAGGTGCCGGACTCGTGGTCGCTCGACTACGCGGTGCCGCTCATGTTCCTCGCCCTGCTGGTCCCGATGTTGACGACCCGGCCGGCGTTGGTGGCAGCCCTCGTCGGGGGCGGCGTCGCCACCGTCGCCCACGCCGCTCCCTACCACACCGGCCTCATGATCGGCGCCCTCGCCGGGGTGGTGGCCGGCGTCGCCGTCGAGAGGGTCACGTCGTGAATCCCTGGATCACCGTGAGCGCGATCGGGGTCGGCACCTATCTGATCCGGCTCTCCTTCATCGGCGCCGTCGGGACCCGTCGCATGCCGCCGTGGTTCGAACGGGCCCTCAAGTACGTCGGCCCGGCGGTGCTGGCCGCGATCTCGGTTCCGGCCATCCTGCTGGCGGAGGGCTCCCTCGACGTCACCCCGGCCGGGAACCCCGAGGTACTCGCCTCGGTCGCCGCCGGCCTCACCGCCTGGCGCACCCGGAACATTGCCATCACCTTCGTGGTTGGCATGGGAACGCTGTGGGTCCTCCAGGCGGTGATGTGACGAATCCGGGTTGACCGACCCGGATTCCATCCGCCGCCTTCCATGTTCGTGTCGGAGGCGGTAGCGTGACCGGCCGCTCTGACAGGAGGAACCCGTGGGCGCGATCGAAGTGAAGGGGCTCGCCAAGCGTTTTGGGGAGTTGCGCGCCCTCGACGGCATCGACCTCGACATCGAAGCCGGGACCGTGTACGGGTTGCTGGGCCCCAACGGCGCCGGGAAGACCACGGCGGTGAGGATTCTCACCACGCTGCTTCCCCCTGACGCCGGGACCGCCACCGTCGCCGGCTACGACGTCGTCACCCAAGCCGAGCAGCTTCGCCACGCCATCGGCCTCGCCGGCCAGTTCGCCGCGGTCGACGAGATCCTCACCGGGTGGGAGAACCTCGAGATGGTGGCCCGCCTCTACGGCTTCTCCCGGGCCGAGTCGGCCCGGCGCGCCGACGAGCTGCTGGAGCGATTCGACTTGGCCGACGCCGGGAAACGCCAGGTGCGGACCTACTCGGGCGGGATGCAGCGGCGCCTCGACCTGGCCGCCAGCCTGGTCGCCGACCCGCAGGTGCTCTTCCTCGACGAGCCGACCACGGGCCTCGACCCACGCAGCCGCTTCGCCCTGTGGGAGACCATCGAGCAGTTGGTGGACGGTGGCACGACGCTGATGCTGACGACCCAGTACCTCGAGGAGGCGGATCACCTCGCCAACCGGATCGGCGTGATCGACCATGGACGAGTCATCGCCGAAGGGACCGCCGACGAACTGAAGGCGAAGGTGGGCGGTGACGTGCTCAGCTTCGAGGTGGCGGATCCGGCGCAGATCCAATCCGCGGCCGCCGCGGTGGCGGACGTGGGATCGGAGCCGCCCCGCATCGAGCTGCCCAACCACGTCGTCGTTCCGGTGTCGACCCATGTCGGCGTGATCACCAAGGCGGTCCGCAGCCTGGACCGGGAAGGCATCAAGCTGGCCGATCTGGCCATCCGGCGCCCCTCCCTCGACGACGTGTTCATGACGCTCACCGGCCACCACGCCGAAGAGGAGAACGGCAACGGCGCGACCGGCGGACGACCCGGCAGGACGAGGAGGCGACAATGACGGCGGAGGTGGCGACCGCGAACCGCAACACTCGTGACAACTCGATCCGGCGGGTCGTCTCCGACGCGATCGTGATGACGAAGCGCAACGTCCTCAAGTACCCGCGGATCCCGACCCTGCTGGTGTTCTCGACGATCCAGCCGATCATGTTCGTGCTGCTGTTCACCTACGTGTTCGGCGGGGCGATCAAGGTGCAAGCCGTCAACTACGTCGACTTCCTGCTTCCCGGGATCTTCGTGCAGGCCGCCATCTTCGGATCGACCCAGACCGGGGTCAGCCTCGCCGAGGACATGAAGAAGGGACTCATCGAGCGCTACCGCTCCTTGCCGATGAGCCGGTCGGCAGTGCTCATCGGGCGCACCACCACCGACGGTCTCCGCAACCTGTTCGTGGTGTGGCTGATGACGGTCGTCGGCTACCTGGTCGGGTTCCGTTTCGGCGGCTCGCTGGTCCAGTCGGGGACCGCCATCGTCATCGCGGTGCTGTTCGGCTACTCCTTCTCGTGGATCTCGGCCTGGATCGGGATGACGGTGAACGACGTCGAGACCGCCCAGGTGGCCGGCTTCGTGTGGATCTTCCCGCTCACCTTTGCCAGCTCGGCGTTCGTCCCGGTGGCATCGATGCCCGGGTGGCTCCAGGGCTTCACCAAGGCGAACCCGGTGACGGTGACGGTGGACACCATCCGTGCCCTGGTACTCGACACCCCGGTCACCCCGCACATCTGGTACTCGACGGCGTGGATCCTCGGGATCCTGCTGGTGTTCGTTCCGCTGGCGGTGCGCGCCTACCGGCGGGCGGTGTGAGGGTGACGGCGCCGGCGGATCATCCCTCGGTGGAGCCGGCCTCCTCGCCGAAGCGGCCCGGGTGGATGGGCCCGCCGGTGCCCCGCAGAGACATGCCGCTGCCCGCCCCGTAGCGCGCCCGGACGATCTCGCCCATGATCGAGACCGCCATCTCCGCCGGGGTCTCGGCACCGATGTCGAGCCCGATCGGGGCGTGGATGCGGTCCAGCTCCTCGTCGCTCCAGCCGGCGTTGCAGAGCCGCTCGACCCGGGCTCGGTGGGTACGGCGGCTCCCGATGGCGCCGATGTAACGCACCGCCGCTCCGTGCACCGCGGCGAACACCGGATCCTCGAAGCGGGCGTCGTGGCTGAGCAGCACCACGTAGGTGCGGTGGTCGAGGTCACGGTCGGCGAGGACGGCGTCTGGCCACCCGACTACCACCTCGTCGGCGTCGGGGAAACGCTCCTCGGTCGCCCACGCCGCCCTGGCGTCGGCCACCACCACGGTGAAGCCGACCAGCTTGGCGATGGTGACGAGCGGCTGGGCATTGTGGCCGGCGCCGAAGATCAGCAGCACCGGGGGTGGCGCCACCGTCTCGATGAAGAGGGCCCGATCGCCGTAGGTGAGGGTGCGGCTCTGTTCGCGTGCCATCAGCAGCTCGGCATCGGCCAGCACGTCGTCGGCGATCTCGGACGGCAACTCCCCGGAGACGACACCCCTGCCGGCTTCGAGCACGGTGCGCCATCCGGTGCCGGGGCCGGAGA
Source organism: uncultured Acidimicrobiaceae bacterium (assembly GCA_964443425.1). Taxonomy (GTDB): domain Bacteria; phylum Actinomycetota; class Acidimicrobiia; order Spongiisociales; family UBA5794; genus CAYQEC01. The sequence goes on along the minus strand of CAYUDA010000031.1, from coordinate 7,180 downwards.
TGATCGTCACCATCGCCCCCAGCCGCTGGTGGGCGACCAGATCGCGGATGGTGGAGAGGGCCCGCCTCACCATCGTTCGATGAAGACGTCGATGGTGCCGCCGCAGGTGAGACCGACCTCGAAGGCCTCCTCGTCGGCGATGCCGTAGGTGACGAGCTTGCTCACACCCGTCTCCAGCACGTCCTGGGCGTGGAGCATCACGTCGTTCTCGACGCACCCGCCGCTGACCGACCCCTCCATGTCGCCGTCCGACGATACGAGGAGCTTGGAACCTTCCCGGCGGGGAGCGGAGCCGTGCACGCGCACCACCGTGGCCACCGCGACCTGCTTGCCGGCGGCCCTCCAGCGATCGTAGGTGTCGAGTACGTCCTTCAACGCACCCGGAACTCTAGATACGTCGCGAGGGTGCTCAGCCGGGAGTCAGCTCTCCGCCTCGGTGACCCGGGCGTCGGGATCGTGCGGCAGGTCGGTACGCCGGGCCCGCAGCAGCGCGAACGGGGTGGCGTGGAGCAGGTTGGAGACCCGCGACGTGTAGCAATCGGCGTATCGCTCCACCTGGCGGGCGAACAGGCTCTTGTCGACCCCGGAGCGCATCAACGGGCCCCATGTCTCGTTGCGGAGCCGGCCGGCCGCGATCGCCAGCGGGGTGATGATCACGTCGAGTTCGGCGATCTCGCTGCGGACCCGCTCGATCTGGCTGCGAGGCCGGCCCACCTCGACCAGGGGTGGGGCGTAGCCGAGGCGGGACCGCTGCTCGACGAGACGGAGGGTCGCCAGCCGCGCCTCGAGTTCCACCTTGCGCTGCATCAGCTCGGTCAGCTCGTGCTGCTGCGGCTGGAACTCCATGAGGGCCAGCATCTCGGATTCCAGCTCCCGCAGGATGAGGGCGGTTCGCCACCGCAGCAGCGCCTTGGAGAAGTGGACGTCGCCGAAGATGTGGTCGCCGACGTAGAGGATCTCGTCGCCGCCGAGACCGAGCGACGACTCCACGTGGGCGGCGCACCCCCCGAAGAACACCCCGCCGGGCTCGATCGGGCCGGGGTGTGGCAGCAGCAGCGACTCGTCCTCGTCGACCACCTTGTAGAGAGGTCGGGTGCTGGTGAAGAAACCCGGCTTGTCGGCCGAGACGATGATCGTGTCGAACAGGTCACGCCATCCCATCCCGTCCGGCAGGTAGGGGTCCATGGCGTAGGCCATCATCTGCTGGGTGTAGTCCCATTCGGCGTTGGTGATGAGCATGAGCTGCCTGCCGGCGTTGTGCTGGTCGAGCAGGGTGGGAACGATGTCGGGATCGGGCTCGACGAACCGTTCCGGATCGGCGACGATCGCCCGCTTCAGCTCCCCGGCGGCGTGGACGGTGTCGAGGGCCTCCCGCACCGCCCGGTAGAGGCCCTGGTAGCCGAGGCCCGGGGAGACGACCCCGGCGTCCATCAGGTCGACGAGCTGGGCGTAGAGGCTTGCCTCCGAAAGCGAGAACAGGGTGTTGAGGAACTCGAACCGCTCGTCGGCGAGGTCGACGACGACACCGGCGTAAGTGGTGCGCATCTCGTCGAAGTCGAGGAACCGGGTCCCGTGGGCGGCCCGGATCACCCACCCGAACCGGGTGGCCTTGAGCAGGTTGCCCTCGTCGAGGTCGATGGCGAGGCCACGGATGACGGTGTTGGGATCGAAGGTCACGTCCGCCACGGGCCAGCCGTTGGCGGCAAGCCGCGCCTTGGCGTGCTCGAAGGCCTCCGACTCCCACTCCTGGACCCGGTAGTGGAGCAGGGTGTAGTCCATGTCGTAGCCGATGGCCCGGATCGACCGCAGGTTGATGGTGCGGTTGGCGAAGATGCCGCGCTCGGGAGGAACGGGGTGGTCGAGCCTCATATGGGGCGGTAGGCGACGTACTCGGGGTACCACATGGCAGCGGCGATCTCCCCTTCGAGGTCCTCGATGGGGGCGGCGAGCCCGCTGGAGATCGCCTCCTGGGCCACCGCCATCGCCACCGCCAGCGAGACTTCCCGCATCCGCGAGATCGGTGGGTAGATCTGCCCGACGCTGAGGCACTCGTTGTCGACGAGGGCGGCGAGCGCCTTGGAGGCGGCGAGGAACATCTCGTCGCTGATGCGCCTTGCGCCCGACACGAGAGCGGCGAGCCCGATTCCGGGGAACACCACCACGTTGTTGGCCTGACCGATGCAGTGGGTGTTCCCGCCGAGGTCGACCGGGGCGAAGGGGCTGCCGGTGGCGACGACGGCCCTTCCGTCGGTCCAGGCGAGGGCGTTGGACGGCAGCACCTCGGTCTTGTTGGTGGGGTTGGAGAGGGCCATGATGATGGGCCGCTCGGTGTGGGCGGCGACGTGACGCACCACCTCCTCGGTGAAGAGGCCCGCGGTGCCGCTGACACCGATCAGCACCGTCGCCTCGACGTTGCGCACCACGTCGACGAGATCGATCCGGGAGCCACGGACGTCCCAGCCGGCGACGGCGTCGCGGGGCACCGCAAGGCGGCGCTTGTGCCCGGCGAGGTCGGTCCGGTCGTCGATGACGAGGCCGCTGCTGTCGAGCACGAAGACGTGACGCTCGGCCTCGGCCCGGTCCGCCCCCTCGGCGGCCATGGCGGTGACGAGCAGGTGGCGGATGCCCACCCCGGCCGAGCCGGAGCCGGCGATGACCACCTTGTGGTCGCGCATCCGGCCCCCGTGGAACCTGGTGGCGGCCATGAGCCCGGCGACGACCATGGCGGCGGTGCCCTGGATGTCGTCGTTGAACGAGGCGATGCGGTCGCGGTACTTCTCGAGGTTGCCGAAGCTGGTGCGGTTGGCGAAGTCCTCCCACTGCAGCAACGCCCCCGGGAACACCTCGAGGACGGCGTCGACGAACTCGGCGATGAACTCGTCGTACTCCTCGCCCCGCATCCGGGTCTCCCGGTAGCCGACGTAGAGGGGGTCGCGCAGCAGCTCCTCGTTGGTGGTGCCGACGTCGAGCGAGATCGGGATACAGCGGCACGGTTGGATGCCGGCGGCGGCGGTGTAGAGGGCGAGTTTGCCGATCGGAATCCCCATGCCACCGGCTCCCTGGTCGCCGATGCCGAGGATGCGTTCGTTGTCGGTGACGACGATGACGGGACGCTCGACCGGGGGATGGTTGCGCAGCACCTCCACCATGTTGCCCCGGTCGCGCGGGGTGAGGTAGATCCCGCGGCCGCGACGGAAGATGCTGCTCCAATGGCGGCAGGCGGAGGCCACCGTCGGGGTGTAGACGATGGGCACCATCTCGGTGAGGTTCTCGAGCAGGAAGCGGTAGAAGAGCGTCTCATTGCGGTCCATCAACGCGTTGAGATGGATGTTCTTCTCCATGTCGGTCGGCTTGTGGTCGAACTGCTGACGCACCCGCAGCATCTGCTCCTCGATCGGCGAGACGCGATCGGGGAGCAGACCGACGAGGTCGAAGGCCTCCCGCTCCTCACGGGTGAAGGCGGTCCCCTTGTTGAGCAGCGGCGTGGAGAGCAGTTCCTGGCCCCGGGCGGCGAGTGGCAGGTAGCGCTCCCCGGTGTCGGGGTCGATGCGCAGCCGGAAGTCCGTCCTGGTCGGAGAGAACGTCATGTCCCCAGCTTACGCCGGACGCCGCCTTCGCCTAGTCCCAACGGGCCCTTCCCGGGGGTTGGTCAGCCCCGCCGGAAGAGGCGCCCCAACGCCAGCAGCACCAGCCCGAGCCCGGCCCCGAAGGCGGCGGCCTGGGGTGGGGTGAGCAGCACCCGGGAGTTCTCCAGCTTGACGTCGCGGGCGAAGACGGCGCCGATGAAGCCTTCCTGAACCTCGACCTCGAGGGCGGCGACGACGCCGCTTCCGCTCTGGTGCATCGAGACGTTCCCGGCGGCGATGGTCATGTTGGAGCCGCTCTGGGTCGACTCGACGTTGCCGCCGACGAAGCAGAAGTTGGCGCCGGCCTGGCGGAAAGAGGCCGAGCCGGACACCATCACGGCGAGGCTGCCGGCCTGGGTGAGGTCGACCTTGTCGCCGGTGACGAGGGGGAAGAATCCTTGGCGAGCGGTGATCTCCGATGGGTGGGCGTCGTCGGCGGTCATGCCGGCTCCTTTCCTTGTTCGGGCGTGGACTCTACGGCGAGGTCCGCCACGACCTGTTCGACCTGCATGCGGGTGGCGCCGATGCGCTCCCGGCAGAGACGGATCAGCTCGGCGGCGCGTGCGACCTTGACGGCGAGCACGTCGACGTCGACCTGGTCGTCTTCGATCTCGATCAGGATCGCTTCGAGTTCCTGCATCGCCTCGGCGTAGCCGGGCTCGGTGGCGGGCTTGGTCACGTTGGCTCCTTCCCACCGACGTTAGTTCCCCGCCGGGAGGTACTCCCGGTGGAGGTGACGACGCTGCCGATCGTGCCCCCCGCCACCTCGGTGAGGAGTGGGTCGCCGGAGTCGACCTGGGAGGGGTCCCGCACCAGGGTCCCGGCGGCGTCGCGGGTGAGCGACCAGCCGCGGGCGAGGACCCTTCGGGGGTCGTGGGCGTTGGCCCGGGATTCGGCGGTGGCGAGGCGGACCGTGGCGGCGGCGACCCCGCGGCGCCCGGCGGCGGCGAGCCGGTCCCGGTGGCGGGTGACCGCGCCGTCGGCGGATCGCAGGCTCCGGGCGGCGGCGCTCGCCAGCCGGCCGGTTGCGTGCTCCACCGCGGCGCCCGCCGGGTGGCGCACGGCGACGGCGCCGTGCTCGGCGCGCCCGGCCGCGGCCTGCAGCCGGTCGCCGCTGCGGCGCAGCAGGGCGCGGGAGGCACGGGTGAGGTGGAGAGCGGCCCAGGCGTGGCGGTGGTCCTCCCCTTCGAGTCGGACGGCCACGGCCCGGCGCAGCCGCGTCCCGTGATGGTCGAGGCGCTGCCGGAACCCGGCCACCATGGTGACGAGGGCGGCGGCGCACGCGGTGGGGGTCTTGTAGGCCCGGGCCGCGACCCGGTCGGCGACGGCGACGTCGATCTCGTGCCCGATCCCGGTGAAGATCGGCACCGGGGCGCTCGCCACGGCGCGGGCGACCTGCTCGGTGTCGAAGGCGGCGAGGTCGGTCTGGGCGCCGCCGCCTCGTACCAGGGCGACGACGTCGACGGGGCCGGAGGCAGCCCGGGTGAGGGCGGCGACGATGGCGGTGTCCGCCCCGGCGCCCTGGACGGCGGCGTGGTGGACCTGCACCCTCCAGGCGTAGCCGCTGCGGCTCAGTTCGTCGAGGAAGTCGGCTTCGGCGGCGCTGCCGACGCTGGTGACGAGGCCGACTCGCAACGGCACCGGGGGCATGGGCAGCGCCGCGTTGCGCTCGAGCAGGCCTTCGGCGGCGAGGGTCCGGATGAGGCGCTCCCGCTCGGCGGCGAGGCGGCCCAGGGTGTAGTCGGCGTCGATCCAGCTCATGCGGAGCTGCACGATGCCCCGGGCGGCGTAGTGGCCGACCCGGCCCCGGATGCGCACCTCGACGCCGTCGTCCATCCGCATGGAGCCGGTGCGCAGCAGCAGACGGTTGACGGCGTCCTTGTCGGAGGCGAACAGCGTCACCGGAAGCGTCGCCTCGGGGGTGGCACCCGGTTCACCCGCGGGGTCGACGAGGGTGAAGTAGACGTGACCGGAGGGAGGCCGGCTCAGGTCGCGGATCTCACCTCGCACCCACACCTCGCCGGGGAAGGCACGGGCGACGACGCGGGTGATGTCGCCGGAGAGCTCGGTCACGGTATAGGTGGGCTCTTCCATGGCTGCGACGCTAGCGAGGCGGAGCGACGCCAGGGAGGGGATCGATCAGGGGACACCGGCGGCGACCTGTCCGGGCCGCGGCCCGATCGACTCGAGGTGCAGGCCGGCCAGCGCCGGACTGCCCGCCTCCTCGGACAGCAGGTGCTCCCGGTTGGCGCGGCACAGGTCGTAGTAGGCGGGGACGTCCTCGGGCCGGTAGCGGCGGACGATCAGCCAGTTGGTGGTGCGCGAGTCGGGAAAGCTCATCGGCGGGACGCTCCGAGGGAGAAGAGCCGGGAATTGGCAAATGGGGAACGGCGCGTTCTGGCTGCTCGACGCCACCCGTGCGTCGACGCCGCGACCGTCCATCGACACGCGATTGACCTCGGCCCGCACCATGTCTGGCCTATATTCCCAGAGTGGGAGGTCATCATGCAGAAGGCACGACTCATCCCGATCTCTGGGATCGGCAGCGACGTCGAAGCTGAGCAACGCGCCGCCTCGGCGCTCCTTGCCGTCCTCACGGTCGTCCGCGACCTCTCCATCGATCTGCTGGCTCCGCTCGGTGCCTCCAGAGCCCGCCGTGCCACCGTCGAGGCCTTCACCGAGGTCGCATACGACCACGACAAGAAACGGATGCGGCCGGATGGCCTCATCCGCGTGAGCTATGGCAAGTCGTCATGGACCGCCCTCGTGGAGGTCAAGACCCGCGAGGCAACTCTCAACGCGGATCAGATCAACACATACTGGGACATCGCGCGAGCCGAGAGACTCGATCATGTGCTCACGATCTCCAACGAGATCTCCCCCGTGCCGGGTGAGCACCCGACGTCGGGACTTCACGTCCGTTCGAACTCACCTGTGCAAATCTCACATCTCTCCTGGACCGCCATCCTGACGACGGCGACCCGCATCAAGCAGCATCGTGGTGTCGACGATCCCGAGCAGGCGTGGATCCTCGGAGAGTTGATCCGATACCTCGAACATCCCGCATCGGGGGCCCTGGCCTTCGAAGACATGGGCCCGCAGTGGGTACTCGTGAGGGACGGGGCACGGCAGGGCACGCTGGCTCGCCGGGATGATGCCGTCGTCGACATCGCGAGCAGGTTCGAGCAGCTCATCCGATTCTCCGCGCTCGTCCTCGGATCACAGATCGGCGACGAGGTCACGCCGATTCTCTCCCGATCGCAGCGTGACAATCCGGCTGCACGGGCTGACGCCCTTGTCCGTGACGGGACTCTCACGGGGTCCTTGAGAGTCGCCAACACAGTCGGAGACATTTCAATCGCGGCGGACCTCCGTGCGCAGCAGCTCTGCGCGTCGGTCGCGATACAGGCCCCGGAAGACCGGGGCGCCCGGGCCCGTGTCACATGGCTCGTCAAGCAACTCGAGAACTCCCCGGGATCCCTGGTCATCGAAGCGTTCGCCAAGAACATGCGACACCCGATCTCCGCCAGCCTCGACGCGGTGCAGGAGGATCG
>CAYUDA010000030.1:8533-12771 GCA_964443425.1 uncultured Acidimicrobiaceae bacterium | reverse complement strand
ACCGCACCGCGCGGGAGCAGACGCTCAACTCCATGCAGTACGCCTACCGGGACCGGCGCGCCCGCAAGGGACAGTTTCGCCGGCTCTGGATCCAGCGCATCAACGCCGCCGCCCGCCTCAACGGCATGACCTACTCTCAGCTGGTCTCCGGCCTCAAGGCGGCCGAGGTCGAGGTCGACCGCAAGATGCTGGCCGACATGGCGGTCAACGACCCGAGCGCCTTCACCCAGCTCGTCGAGGTCGCTCGCAGCGCCCGGGCATGATCCGGGGCAGATTCCCGCAACGGCCGGTTCCCGCCGGTCGTTCGGTACGCCGGAGGCGATGACGGCTCCGATCACGTCGCCGCGCAACCCTCGGGTGGCAGCCGCCGCCAAGCTGCAGCGGCGCCGGGAGCGAGACGCCACCGGGCATGCTCTCATCGAGGGACCTCACCTTCTCGAGGCGGCGCTGGTCGCCGGCGTCGGCGTCCTCGAGGTGTTCACTCTCGAGGGAGCCACGCCCCGAGAGGTCGCCGGCGCGGCCGCCGCCGGCGCCGCGGTGCACCAGATCACCGCGGCGGTGCTGGCCCGCCTGGCCGCCACCGACCATCCGCGCGGTCCGGTCGCGGTGATCAGGGTGCCGGCTGCGGGGCACCTCCGGCGCCACGACACGGTGGTGCTGTGGGACGTGGCCGACCCCGGTAACGCCGGGACCCTGCTCCGTTCCGCTGCCGGGTTCGCATGTGACGTTGCGGTGACGCCGCGCACCGTCGACCTGTGGGACCCCAAGGTGTTGCGAGCCGGTGCCGGAGCCCATTTCGGACGGGTGCTCGTCAGGCTCGGTCCCGACCCGCTCGGTGAGCTGTACGCAGCAGGCTTGGCCCCGGTGGCGGCGGTCGTCGGCGGCGGCGAGCCTCCGTCCCAGGCCCTCGCCGGAACCGATCCGATCGCGCTCCTGGTGGGCAACGAGCCGCACGGCTTGCCGGCCCCGGTGGTGTCTGCCTCCTCCGCCAGTGTCACCGTTCCCATGCCCGGAGGGACCGAAAGCCTCAACGTGGCGGCGGCCGGAGCCATCCTGATGTACGAGCGCTCCCGGCTGCGGCCTCGTCCTTGAGGCGGCGGCCGGCATCGAATACAGTGGCGCCGATGCACAGAACGCGATTTCCGTTCGACTTTGCCAGCCGGGCCCAGGCCCGGGAGGGAGGCAGCGTCTAGCGGAACCCCGCGGGAGCGAACCCCCCACCCGAGGCCGAATCGGCCTCGGGTCTTTCATTCCCGGGCCGGGCCTCCACCCCCCGACAGCAGGAGCACCACGCCCGATGACTACCCTGACCGGCCGCATGGACCACCGCGACACCATCGAGAAGCTACGCCGGGAAGCGCCGGCGCGCATCGCCGCCGCCACGACGCTGGAGGACCTCGCCGACTTCGAAGCCGAGGCCCTCGGCAAGCAGTCGGTGGTTGCCGCGGCTCGTCGCAGCCTGGGTTCCCTCGACCCCGACGAGCGTCGCGAGTACGGGCGCTTCATCAACGAGGTGGCGTCCGAGGTGACGGCGGCGGTGGCGGAACGGCGGGCCGCCCTCGAGGCCGCGGCGGAGACCGCCCGGCTCGAGCAGGATCGGGTCGACGTGACCTTGCCGGGCCGCCGCCCCCGGCGCGGCTCGCGCCACCTCGTCCAGCAGGTCATGGACGAGATCGTCGACATCTTCGTGTCCCTCGGGTACACGGTTGCCACCGGGCCGGAAGCCGAGACCGAGTACTACAACTTCACCGCTCTCAACTTCCCCCATGCCCACCCCACCCGCCTCGAAACCGACACCTTCTACCTGGCGTACGGCGACGAACCCGAGGGGGTGCTGCTGCGCACCCACACCTCGCCGATGCAGGCCCGCTACATGGAACAGCACGACCCGCCGGTGTACGCGGTGGTGCCGGGTCGGGTGTTCCGCCGCGACCAGATGGATCCGACCCATTCGCCGGTGTTCCACCAAGTCGAGGGATTGGCGGTGGACGAGGGCATCACCTTCGGCGACCTCAAGGGCACCCTGGCCCACTTCGCCCGTGACTTCTTCGGACCAGGAACCAAGGTCAAGTTCCTCCCGCACTTCTTCCCCTTCACCGAGCCGTCGGCCGAGATGCACGCCTCCTGTTTCGCCTGCGACGGGGCCGGGTGCCGGATCTGCTCCCACACCGGCTGGATCGAGATGCTGGGATGCGGCATGGTCCATCCCGCCGTCCTCGAACACGTCGGCTACGACCCGGGGGCGGTGACCGGCTTCGCCTTCGGGATGGGTGCGGACCGTTTCGCCATGGTGCGCCACGGCATCCCCGACCTCCGCCATTTCTGGGAATCCGACCTTCGCGTGCTGGGACAGTTCCGATGAAGCTCACCCTCAACTGGCTGGCGGACTTCGTGACGCTGCCGACGACCGACCCCACCGAGATCGCCGCTGCGTTCGAGGGGCTGGGATTCGAGGTCGAGGAGATGCGAGCCCTGGAGCCCACCTTCTCGGGGGTCGTGATCGGCGCGGTGCGCGAAGTGGCGGCCCATCCCAACGCCGACAAGGTGCGAGTGTGCCAGGTCGACATCGGCGGCGAGGTGGCCGAGATCGTCTGCGGGGCGTGGAACTTCGAGGCGGGGGCCATCGTGCCGGTGGCCCTCCCCGGCGCGATGCTGGGCGACTTCGAGATCGGGCGCCGCGCCATCCGCGGCGTCACCTCCCACGGCATGATCTGCTCCGAACAGGAACTGGCGGTGGGGGAGGACGCCTCCGGGATCATGGTGCTCAACGAGGACTATCCCGCGGCGGCGGATCACATCGGCGAGGACTTCGTCTCGATCCTGCCGCTGCCCGACACCCTCTTCGACATCGCGGTCAACCCGAACCGTCCCGATTGCATGTCGGTGCTGGGACTGGCTCGGGAACTGGCCGCCCGTTTCGAGGTTCCGCTGCGCGAGCCCGTGCCCCGGCTGGTCGAAACCGAGCCCGGCATCCCGGTGACGGTCCGGATCGAGGGCGACGACGTGTGTGCTCGCTTCGTGGGACGCCAGGTGCGCAACATCGAGGTGCGCCGCTCGCCCCACTGGCTGCGGCTCCGCCTCCAGGCGGCCGGGGTGCGGCCCATCTCCAACGTGGTCGACGCCTCCAACTACGCCATGATCGAAATCGGCCATCCCACCCACGCCTTCGACCTCGACCGGCTCGGCGACACCGTCGTCGTCCGCCGTGCCGGGGAGGACAGTCGGATCGTCACCCTCGACGACATCGAGCGGGAACTGGAACCCGACGACGTCGTGGTGTGCGACGCCACCCGCCCGGTGGCGCTGGCCGGGGTGATGGGGGGCGCCGATACCGAGGTGCACGACGGCACCACCGCGATCCTGGTGGAGGCGGCCTACTGGTACCCCTCCAAGGTGCTCCTCACCTCCAAGCGCCTCGACCTCCGCTCCGAAGCGTCGGCCCGGTTCGAGCGGGGCATGGACCCCAACTACTGCGACGTCGCCGCCGACCGGGTGGCCGAGCTGCTGGTCGAGATCGCCGGTGCCGAGGTGGCGGCCCAGGTCGACGCCTACCCGCGCCGGATCGATCCCGGAATGGTGGACCTGCCGTTGGCGGAGATCCCGCGGGTGCTCGGCGTCGAGGTCGCAGGCGACGTCGTCACCGGCATGCTCACCCGGCTTGGTTTCGGCGTCGACGGGGACGACCCGCTGCACGTCTCGGTGCCGACCCGGCGCCCCGACGTCAGCCGGCCCGTGGACCTCATCGAGGAGATCGCCAGGCTCCACGGCTTCGACAACATCCCCGATCGGGTCGCCACCGGTTCGGGGGGCGGCCTCCCGGCGGCGGAGGCCATGGTGCGTCGGGTGCGCGAGGTTCTGGTGGGCGCCGGTTACCACGAAGCGATGACGTTCTCGTTCCTGGCGCCCGATCTGCTCGATGCCCTCCGGCTTCCCGCCGCCGATCCCCGGCGCAACACGGTGGCCCTGGTGAACCCGCTCAGCGAGGAGGAGGGGGTGCTGCGCACCACCCTGCTGCCCGCCTTGCTGCAGGCGGCCGCCCTCAACGTCGACCGCCACCTGCCCGACGTGGCGCTGTTCGAGATCGGAAAGGTCTTCTTCGCCGGGGACGGCCCGATCCCCGACCAGCCGGAGCGGCTCGCCTTCGTCACGGTGGGACGGCGCGGCGGCGACTGGGAAGCCCCGGGACGCCCGGTCGACCTGCGGGACGCCACCGGCCTGTGGGAGCTCATCGCCCACGA
>CAYUDA010000030.1:0-8433 GCA_964443425.1 uncultured Acidimicrobiaceae bacterium | reverse complement strand
AGGAACTCCCGGCGGCGAGCCTGCTCGCCGCCATCGACGGGGCCGGGGAAGGCCTCATCGAGCGCCGCTCCCTCTTCGACGTGTTCTCCGGACCTCCCATCCCGCCCGGGCGCAGGAGCCTGGCGGTCCGCCTCGTGCTGCGGGACCCGGAGCGGACCCTGAGCGACGACGACGTGGCGCCGATCCGGCGACGCATCGTGACCGCGGTGCAGGAACGGACCGGCGGCGAGCTACGAGGAGAAGCCTGATGACGGACTACCTGGAGGCGACGGACCTGGGGCAGGAGGGCCTGCGGGAGGTGCTGCGCCTTGCGGCGAGTTCCAAGCAGGAACCCGAGGCCTACGCCGGTCGTCTCGGCGGGCGCAAGGTGGGGCTCTTCTTCGAGAAGCCCTCCACCCGCACCCGGGTGTCGTGCGAGGCGGCCACCGTCGACCTGGGGGCGCACCCGGTGGTCCTGAGGGCCGACGAGGTCGGGCTGGGAAAGCGGGAGGCGGTCGAGGACGTCGCCCGAGTGCTCGACCGCTACCTCGACGTCCTTGCGTTCCGGGTGTTCGATCATCGCAACCTGGAAACGATCGCCGCCCACGCAGCCGCTCCGGTCATCAACCTGCTCTCCGACCGGGCCCATCCCTGCCAGGCGGCCGCCGACCTGCAGACGATCGCCGAGCACCGGCCCCTGGAAGGGGCCGCCGTCGCCTATGTCGGGGACGGCAACAACGTCTGCCACTCGCTGATGCTGGCGGGAGCCCTCGTCGGCATGGACGTGCGGGTGGCGAGCCCTGCCGGCTTCGAACCCGCAGCCGACGTCGCGGCGGAAGCGACCACCCTGGCCGCCGCGAGCGGCGGCGCGATCCGGGTCGGCAACGATCCGGCGGCGGCGGTAGCCGGCGCCGACGTCGTCTACACCGACGTGTGGACCTCGATGGGCCAGGAGGAGGAGGCAGCCGCCCGCCGGGCGTTGTTCGCCCCGTTCCAGGTCGATCTCGCCCTCTTCTCGAAGGCGGCGCCCGACGCCATCTTCCTGCACTGCCTCCCGGCCCACCGGGGCGAGGAGGTGGCCGCCGAGGTGTTGGAGCACGAACGGTCCCGGGTGTTCGACCAGGCCGAGAACCGCATGCATTCCTTCCGGGGGCTGCTGCTCCACCTCACCGGAACGGGGTGAGCCCTCGATGAGTGGGGGAGGGTCGGTGCCGTCCCTCGACGACCTGCTGCGTCTCGACGTCCTCGCCCTCGCTCCCGCCTTGCTCGGCTGGAGGCTCCGCACCACCTTCGGGGACACGCCCACCGAGGTGACGATCAGCGAGGTCGAGGCCTACGGGGGTGCCGACGACCCCGCCAGCCACGCCCACCGGGGGAGGACGGCCCGCAACGCTGCCATGTTCGGGCCGGCCGGCCTGCTCTACGTCTACCGCTCCTACGGGGTCCACTGGTGCCTCAACGTGGTGGCAGGACCGGAGGGCACCGGGAACGCGGTGTTGGTGCGTGGCGGTGTTCCCACCACCGGGATCGCCGTCATGGCGCGCCGGCGGGGACGCGACGATCACCTCTGCGACGGCCCGGGCAAGTTGTGTCAGGCCCTCGGGGTGACGGGAGAGCACGACGGCACGTCGCTGCGGGACGGCCCGGTGCGCCTGCTTCCCGCCGTCCCCAGGCCCGGGGGAGACACCACCAGCACGCCGCGGATCGGCATCAGCCGCGCCGCGCAGCGCCCCTGGCGCTTCGTGCTCGAACCGGCCGGGGTCCCTCCTAGGGGTTGACCCAGATCGTCACCGCCACCGTGTTGGGAGCACCGCTTGCCGGGTCCTGCTTCCACACCAGACCGGAGCGGCTCGCGGCGTCCTCGGGATCCGATTCGGCTTCGACCACCACGGTGGGCATGATCGACGCCTCGGCAAGCCGCTGTTCCGCCTCGGCGCGGGGTAGGCCGAGCACGGCGGGCACGGTGGTGCCCGGTTCCGGTCCGGCCACGGTGATCCGGACGGTGCTCCCGGCCACCGCGTCGGCTCCCGGTGGGGGATCCTGACCGAACACGGTCCCGGCGGCGAGTGGGCCGCCGTCGGCCCACGTCACCGTGTTGCCCTGCCCGCTGAGGGCGAGCAGCTCGAGAGCGGACGCCAGGTCGAGACCGATCAGGTCCGGGGTCACCTGGGTGTTGAGATGGGAGAGATCGGCCGGGTTGTGCACCGGGCAGATGAGGGTGGGGGCGAGGTCGGCGGGGACCTGGATGCGTTGCACGTACTCGCGCGGGCAGAGGGGACCGGCGAGGAACCCGGTACTGAGGTCGACCTCGACCGTGACGAGATCCCCGGTGTCGGCGGTGGGCATCTCCCCGTAGGGAACTCCCGCCAGCGCCGCCGAGGCGAACCCGGCCCAGATCTGGGCCGGCCAGGTGCCGCCGGTGATCGTGTAGGGCGTCGCCGGGTACTCGAGGGGGATCTGGGCCTCGGGGAACCCGACCCACACCGCCGCCACCAGCTCCCCGGTGTAGCCGACGAACCAGGCATCGTGATGCTGCTGGGAGGTCCCCGTCTTCCCGGCGGTGGTACGACCGATCCGTGCCTGCTGGCCGGTGCCGCGCCGTACCACCTCGGTGAGGGCTGCGGTGACCTCATGGGCCACAGAACGGTCGAAGGCCTCGGTGACGACCGGCACCGCCTGGTAGACGTTGACGCCTTCGCCATCCTCGATGGCGGTGACGAGGATCGGGTCGACGTGGACGCCTTCGGCCGCGAATGTCCCGTAGGCCGACGCCATCTCCAACACCGAGACCTCCTCGGAGCCGAGGGCGAGGGAATGCAGCGGCACCAGGTCCGAGGTGATCCCGGCGGCTCGGGCCGCCTCCGCCACCGCCTCCGGACCCACCTCGTCGATGAGGCGGGCGTAGACGACGTTCACCGAGAACACGGTGGCCTCCAGCAGGGTGAGGTCGGGGAAGACCGAGTCGTTGTAGTTGGTGACCGCCCACGGCCCGGAGGGCGTTTCGATGGTGACGGCCTGGCCGGCCGTCCTCATCTCGTCGAGCTGGTGTCCCTGCTCGGCGGCGGCGGCGAGTACGAACGGCTTGAAGGCCGAACCGGGCTGGCGCCGCCCCTGAGTGGCGAGGTTGAACTGGGCGGACGGCGCGGAGGCGTCGTAGAAGTCGCGACCTCCCACCATGGCGAGGACGTGGCCGGTGCGCGGGTCGATCGCCACCAGGGCCGCCGAGGGCCCGCCGGAGGGGACGATATCGTCGACCGCGGCCTCGGCGATCTCCTGCATGGCGGGATCGAGCGTGGTGTGGATCTCGAGCCCGCCCTTGAACAGCAGGTCGTAGCGCTCCTGCTGGGTGGGAGCGAGGCGGGTGTCGTCGAGGAGGAGCTGTTTCACCTCCTCCACGAAATAGGGGTAGCGCACCTCGTCGGCCGTCGTGGAAGGAACGAGCTGGAGTGGCTCGGCCCGAGCCGCCTCCGCCTCGGCGTCGTCGATCCATCCCAGCTCGTGCAGTTTGGCGATCACGATGTCGCGACGCTGCAGGGCGGCGTCCGGGTCGCGGAACGGGTCGGTGCTGCCCGGGGATTGGATGAGGCCGGCCAGCAGCGCCCCTTCCGCCACCGTGAGATCTCCCACCTCCTTGCCGAAGTAGGTCTCGGCCGCGGTCCCGATCCCGTAGGCGCCGTGGCCGAAGTAGACGGTGTTGAGGTAGTGCTCCAGGATCTGCTCCTTGGGGAGTTCCTCCTCGAGGCGGAGGGCGAGCACCGCTTCCTGCAGCTTGCGGTCCACCGTCACGTCGGTGGTGAGCAGGACGTTCTTGAGGTACTGCTGGGTGATGGTGGAGCCGCCCTCCACCACCTCCCCGGCCTCGAGGTTGCGGACCAGGGCACGGATCATGGCGCGCAGGTCGATGCCGCCGTGCTCCCAGAAGCGCTCGTCCTCGATGGCGACGACGGCGTCGGCGACGCGACGGGGGATGTCGTCGTAACTCACCAGCGTCCGGTTCTCCCCGGCGTGCCAGCGGGCGAGCACCGACCCGTCGGCGGCGTACACCGTGGTCGTGAGGGCACCCTCGCCGATCCCGGGGTCGGGGAGGGGTTCTACGGAGCAGGCAGCCGCCGCCAGCGCAGCGGCGAGCCCGAGCATGAGCCAGCGTCGCATCGGTACCTCGGAGGCAACGCTACCGCACCGGCGCCGGACCCGGGATCGGGGAGCGTCGCGGCCCGGGCCGCGCCTGATAACCTCCCGCTTCGGATGCAGATGCCAGCCGCAGACCAATACGCCCTCCTCACCGACGGGGTGGACGCCGTCCTCCCCGAGGGTGAACTGCTGGAACGTCTCGAGGAGGGCCGGCCGCTACGGGTCAAGCTCGGAGTGGATCCGACCGCCCCGGACGTCACCCTCGGGTGGGCGGTCGTCTTCCGCCGGCTCCGTCGCTTCCAGGAGCTCGGCCACACCGCGGTGCTCATCATCGGCGACTTCACGGCCCGGGTCGGCGACCCGTCGGGGGTGGGCGCCACCCGGCGCCGGCTCGACGCCGACGAGGTGGGTGGCTACGTCTCCGGCGTGCTCGATACGATCAAGGGCCTGCTGCTACCCGAGCCGCTCGAGATCCGCTCCAATTCGGAGTGGCTCGGGGCGATGGACATGCACGACGTGCTCGACCTCACCGCACGGTTCACCGTCTCGCGGATCATGGACCGCGACGACTTCTCGAAGCGCTGGGAGGCCCACGAGCCGATCTCGATGATCGAGTTCATGTACCCGCTGCTGCAGGCGATGGATTCGGTGGCGGTCGAGGCCGACGTCGAACTCGGCGGAAGCGACCAGCTCTTCAACCTGCTGGTGGGTCGCGATCTGCAGGACCGCATGGGTCAGCGGGCCCAGAGCGTGCTCACCGTCCCGCTCCTGGTGGGCACCGACGGCCGCAAGAAGATGTCGCAATCCCTCGACAACTACATCTCGGTTCGCGACGAGCCGGCGGAGATGTTCGGCAAGACGATGAGCGTGCCCGACGAGGTCATGGGCGACTGGTTCCTACTGGCGGCAGGATGCCCCGAAGCCGAGGTCGCGGCCATCACTGCCGGGCTGGAAGACGGCACCCTCCATCCGGGGGACACCAAGCGGCGCCTCGGGCGTGAGATCGTGGCTCGCTACTGGGACGAAGAGGCGGCCCTGGAGGCCGAGGCCGAGTTCGATCGCCTCTTCCGCCGCCACCAGGCTCCCGACGAGGTCGCCGAGCACCCCCTCCCCGCCGACGATCCGGTCTGGGTCCCGGGGCTGCTGAAGGCCGCCGGGCTGGTGGCCTCCAACGGCGAGGGTCGCCGCATGATCTCCCAGGGGGCGGTCAAGGTCGACGGCGACAGGATCGAGGGGGAGGACGTCGACCGCAGCCGCCTCGACGGTGCGGTGCTCCAGGTCGGGAAGCGCCGCTTCGTGCGGCTCGTCCGCCCAGAGGGGATGTGATGGACCGGATGCGCAACGCGGTATCGACGGCGCTGGTGCTGCTGGCGGTGCTCATCGCCTCGGTGTGGCTGCTGCGGCAGGTATTCGGTTTCGTGCGTTTCGTGCTCGGTGGCCTGGTCCTGCTTGCCGTCGTCGTCGGCCTGCTGGCCCTGGCGGGCCGCCTCCGACGCCGCTGACCCAGCCGCGCGAAGCGGCCCATCCGTGGGGACGGGCCGCTCCGAGGGCAGGGTGGTACCGGATGTCCCGGTTGTTGAACGTCAGATCAGTTGAGCGCCGGGCGCCGCTTGCGTGTCGCCAGCAGCAAGGCGCCGCCGGCAGCGAGCATTGCCATGCCGAGGAGTGCCACCGTGCCGAGTTCCAGCCCGGTGCGGGGGAGTGACCCCGCCAGGCCGAAGTCGGCCGCCAGGAAGCTCTCGTCGGCCCCGAGGTCGACTGTGAACGAGCCGGCCGTGGTGAGCGCGGTGCTCTCCGGAGCGGTCGACATCACGATCGACACCACGTAGGTGCCCGGGTCGAGTGCCGCGAACAGGTACCTGCCGTTGGCGTTGGTGACCTGGGTGGAGACTGCGCCGGTGTCCTGGTTGGTGAGTCGGATCGTCACTCCGGAGACCCCTTCTTCGTTGGAGTCCTGGATCCCGTCCTTGTCCTCGTCGAACCAGACCGTGTCGCCGATGGTGCCGGATGCGAGCACCTGGCTCGCTTCCACGACCGCATCGTCCCAGTCGTCGCCCTGGCCGTCACCCGGGACCGAATCCACGTCGACCTCGTTGGCCGCCGTGACCTCGGCCACGTTGGTGAGCGTCCCCGGCTCGTCGACGGTGACCACGATGGCGAGCGTCGTCGACGCCCCCACCGGAAGGTTCCCGATCGTCCAGATGCCGGTGGCCGGATCGTAAACCTCGGCTGGAGCCGCCAGCGTCACCGGGCTGGTGGCGCCGGTTCGGCTCAGGGTCAGCGAGGCCGTCCCGGAGTGGGAAACGTAGCTGACCCCGTCAGGCAGCACGTCGGTCACGACGACGCCGGAAGCGTCGTACGGGCCCTTGTTGAGCACCGTGATCGTGAACGTCGTTTCGTCGCCCACCGAGACCTCGGCAGGGTCGGCGTCCTTGACCAACTCGAGGTCGATGACCGGGGTAGAGGACACGACCGCGTCGTCCCAGTCGTCGCCCTGGCCGTCGGCAGGAGTCGAGTCGATGTCGTCCTCGTTGGCCGCAGTGACCTCGGCCACGTTGGTGAACGTGCCAACGTCGTCAACGGTGACGACGATCGACAGGGAGGCCGATGCGCCCACCGCCAGGTCGCCGATGGTCCAGTCGCCGGAGGCGGGATCGAAGGCCCCACCACCGTTGTCGGAGACATAGCTGACGCCCGCCGGCAACGTGTCGGTGACCACCACGCCGGAAGCGGCGCTTGGTCCCTGGTTGACGATGGTGATGGTGAAGGTGGTCTGCTCACCGACCTGCACCTGTGAAGGCACCGCATCCTTGAACAGCTCGAGGTCGATGACCGGAGTCGCGGTGACCGCGGCGTCATCCCAGTCGTCGCCCTGGCCGTCGGCAGGAGTCGAGTCGATGTCGTCCTCGTTGGCCGCAGTGACCTCGGCCACGTTGGTGAACGTGCCAACGTCGTCAACGGTGACGACGATCGACAGGGAGGCCGATGCGCCCACCGCCAGGTCGCCGATGGTCCAGTCGCCGGAGGCGGGATCGAAGGCCCCACCACCGTTGTCGGAGACATAGCTGACGCCCGCCGGCAACGTGTCGGTGACCACCACGCCGGAAGCGGCGTCGGGTCCCTGGTTGACGATGTCGACCGTGAAGGTGGTCTGCTCACCGACCTGCACCTGACCGGGCGTCGCCGCCTTGGTCAGCTCGAGGTCGATGATCGGGACCTGGGTGCGGATCGTGATGTCGTCGATGGCGCCCGACCCGTCGAGCTGCACGACCATGCGCCGCACGCCGGCAACGCCGACGTTGACCTGCTCGAGTTGGCTGTCGCCGTCGGCCGCGATCGGCAGGTTGGCGAGCACCGCGTTCGAGGCGTCGTACAGGACGACGTGGGCGGCCGGCTGGGTCGTCTCGATGTCGAGGACCATGAATCTGTCGACGGTGACCACGCCGGGGCCCCAGTTGGAGAAGTCGAACGACCAGGTGCTGGCCCTGTTCCCCGTGTCGTCGGGATCGGAGGCGTCGCCGTCCTCCGTGTTGATCATGGTGTTGCCCTGGCCGGGGGCATAGAGATCCCAGTCCTGCCCACTGCACAGGTTCCGGTTGAACGCCGGGTTGGAGGCGGGCACGGTTTGCCCGCCGCACGTGGAGTCGAAGATCATGGCGGTGTTGCCACCGACGTCGGGGTTGAAGCCCACGACGGTGACGGTCCCCAGATCGCTACCCGACATCCCCTGGCCCGGGGCCAATGTCGAGACCGTGTCCCCGGCGCTGAAGCCGGATTCGAAGTTGATGGTGTTGCTGAACTCAGCCGCTTCCGCCGACGCCGGGGAGAGCGCGACGAGCGCCAACCCAAGCAGTGTCACGAGAAGCACCAGTGCGGTGCGTTGTCGTAGGCCGACGCGATGCATGCCGAGGCGGCACGCTGTAGCCCACATTCTGCCCTCCGTTCAATCCTGTCTGCCCTACTACTCACGACCGTGCCCCACGGCCGCTGTTCACGAGCGTACGCCACTCAGCGTCATTGCGCCAGCGCTCTGCGTGGTCAAAGTGGCGGACACACAAGAACTAGTCCACCTCTGTCTACCAGAACGTACCCTCCACTGCTATCAGGGAACATCTGGGAGGCCACGTCACGAGATCCCCGCAACTTGCCTCGACCAGGTCAACCTGCGAGGATGCGGGCCTCGACGCCCGGCAGCGTGGCGGTTTTGACCGCGGCCGGGCGCTGGTGCTACAGTGTGAGGCCCGCTTGCGGACACGCGCGCGGGTCACCCGGGCTCCTTGACAACTGAACAGTGTGTCAAAAGCCAGCATGCGCTCGAGCTGG
>CAYUDA010000029.1:0-12933 GCA_964443425.1 uncultured Acidimicrobiaceae bacterium | reverse complement strand
CTGTTCGCCCACATCAAGAGCCTCATCAAGCGGCAGAAGGAATTCGACGCCGAACGCCGCGCCCTCATGGAGCACGTCGCCCAGCTCGAGCTGGAACGCGACATCCTCAGCGAGCGCATCTCCGCCGGAGAGGTCACACCGCAGCATGCTGCCGAGCCGCAGGCCGAGCCCGAGGCGGCCCATGGCGACGAGTCGATCACCTCGCCGGCCGACGACGCCCCCGTCGCGGAAGCGCTCGCCGAGCCGGACCCGCCGCACCCCGACGAGCCCCCCACCGGTGAAGCGCCGGCACAGGATGCCGAGGAGACACTCCCGGAGGCCGACGAGGCCGACATCCTGCCCCGGGCCGAGCCGGAAGGCCCACGCCGCGAGACCCGCTCGTTCTACAGCCGCCGGTCCGCCAGGCTCCCCCGCCTCGGCGACGAGGCCGGGCGCAACGCCCTCAACTCGCTGGCCGCCATCCGCAAGCCGCTCGACCCCGAAGACGACGAGGACGACGACGAGTAGCCGCCGTCACAGCTCGATGAGAATGGGGAACACCACCGGCCGCCGGTTGATCTGACGCTTCACCGCCCGCGCCGCCGCGCTGCGCATGCCGCGGCGCACCGTGTCGAGATCGGTGGGCCAGTCCATCTTCCCGAGCGCTTCGGTGACCCCGTTCGCCACCTCCCGGTGGATCTCGTCGGTCTCGTCACTCACCCCGTGACTGTCGATGTCGGGACCGAATACCACCTCGCCGCTGCCGGCGTCGAGGCCGACCGTGACCACCAGCACCCCGTCGTCGGCGAGGTGCCTGCGGTCCCGCAGCACCTCTTCGACGTCGCCGATGCCGTAGCCGTCGACGTAGACGTAGCCGGCGGGCACCGTCCCCCGTTCGATCCGGGCGCTCCCGTCCTCGAGCACGACGGCGTCGCCGTCCTCGCACACCAGCACCTCCGGCACGCCCACCTGGCGGGCCAGGGCGGCGTTGGCGTGAAGATGGCGATACTCGCCGTGCACCGGCACCATCGCCCTCGGCTGGAGCACGTTGAAGTAGGTTCGTAGCTCGTCGGCGGCGGCGTGTCCCGACACGTGGACGTGGGAGTTCAGCCCGTGGTACACGGTCACGCCGAGGCGGGTGAGGTTGTTGATGACCCGCGACACCTTGGCCTCGTTGCCGGGGATCGGGGTGGCGGAGATGATGACGGTGTCGTCGGCCGAGAGGTGGATGGCGCGGTGCTCCCCCGACGCCATCAGCGACAGCGCGGCGTAGGGCTCGCCCTGGCTGCCGGTGCACACCACCGCCGTCTTCTCCGGCGGGTAGTCGGCGAGGTCGTCCAGCTCGACCTGGATCTCGGGGGGATAGGAGAGCAACCCCAACTCGTGGGCGATCTCGGTGTTGCGCAGCATCGAACGGCCCAGGAAGGCGAAGCGGCGACCGGCGGCGGCGATGGCGTTGAGCGCCTGCTGCACCCGGTGGATGTGACTGGCGAAACAGGCCACGATGACCCGCCCCTCGGCCCGGGCTACGAACTCGTCGAAGGGTGGGCCGACCGAGGCCTCCGACGGCACGAACCCGGACCGTTCGGCATTGGTGCTGTCGCACAGCAGGAGACGGACTCCCGATCGGCCGAACCCGGCGAAGGTGGTGAGGTCGGTCGGGTGGCCGTCGATCGGGGTGGGGTCGAGCTTGAAGTCCCCGGAGTGGACGATGAGACCTTCGGGGGTGTCGAGGACGACCCCGGTTGCCTGCGGCACCGAATGGGCGACGGCGAGGAAGGTGAACCGGAACGGGCCGTGCTCGACCCATTCCCGCAGCGCCACGCTGTGCAGCTCGGGGACGATCCCCGCCTCCTCGACCCGGGACCGGGCCAGCTCGACCGTCAGCGGGGTGCCGTAGACCGGGACGTTGACGTCCCGCAGCAGGTAGGAGAGGGAGCCGACGTGGTCCTCGTGCCCGTGGGTGAGGATGATGCACTCGACGTCACCGGCCCGCTCCAGCACCGAGGTGAAGTCGGGGAGCACCAGATCGACGCCGAGCATGTCCTCCTCGGGGAACATCAGCCCGGCGTCGATGATCGCGAGCTTGCCGTCGATCTCGATCGTCGCACAGTTACGCCCGATCTCGCCGAGACCGCCGAGGAAGGTGATCCGGACCGTCATACCGCTTGGGCGACCTCCAACCCGGATTCGATCAGGGCGAGGGTCTCCGGCGACGCCGGAATCAGCGGGAGCCGCGGCTCGCCGACCGAGCCCCACCAGGCCGACATGCCTCCCTTGAGCGGGATCGGGTTCGGCTCTGCGAAGAGGGCGGCGATCAGCGGGGCCAGCGCCTCGTCGATCCGGGCGGCCTCGTCGTCGTCACCGGCCTTGACCGCGTCGAGGAGGCGCCGCAGCTGCGGGCCGACGAAGTGGGCCGCCACCGAGACGACCCCCACTCCCCCGGCTCCGACGATGCGGCGTGCCGTCGAATCGTTCCCGGCGTACACCGCGAAGCCCTCCGGCAGAGCCGCGATCGCCTTCATGGAGAAGTCGATGTCGTCGACCGCGTCCTTCACGGCGACGATCTTGGGATGCTCGGCGAGGCGCACCAAGGTGTCGATCTCGACGAGGCGGGCGGTGCGGCTCGGGATGTTGTAGATCATGAGCGGCAGGTCGGTGGCCTCGGCGATGGCCATGAAGTGGCGGTAGAGGCCCTCCTGGGGAGGCTTCGAGTAGTAGGGAGTGACCGCCATGAGGCCGTCACAGCCCATCTCGGCGGCCTTCTCGGCGAGGGCGACCGACGCTGCGGTGTCGTAGGTGCCGACTCCGGCGATGACCTTGAGGTTGCCGGCGGCGGCGTCGACCGCCGCCTTGAACAGGGCGATCTTCTCCACCTTCGACAAGGTGGGCGACTCCCCGGTGGTCCCGGAGACGACGATGCCCTCGGTGCCGTTCTCGGCGAGGTGGCGCACCAGTCGCCAGTAGGTCCCGTAATCGACGGCCCCCTCCTCGTCGAAGGGGGTGAGGGTGGCGGTGAGCAGTTCGCCGAATGGCGCAGAGGGTCGTGCTTCCATGGGCCCGACGGTAGCAGCCCGTCGAATCACTATCCTTCATGTTCCCGGGCCGACGGGCAGCATCATGGACCATCTCAACCCCCACGTTCAGGACGTCACCACCGCCGATTTCCCACAGGCGGTCGTCCAGCGCAGCCGGGAAGTACCGGTGGTCGTTGACTTCTGGGCGGAGTGGTGCGGCCCCTGCAAGACGTTGGGGCCGATGCTGGAGCGGATCGCGGCCGAGATGGGCGGCGCCTTCGAACTGGTCAAGGTCGACGTCGACCACAACCAGGACCTCGCCGCCCAGTTCGGGGTACAGGGCATCCCCACCGTGATCGCCTTCCGCCACGGCGTCCCGGTGCATCAGTTCACCGGTGCGGTTCCCGAATCCTCCCTCAGGGCCTGGATCTCCGAGATCCTCCCCACCGAGCTGGACGTCAAGCTCGACCAGGCCCGCGACGCCACCCTCGCCGACGACGCCGACACGGCGGAGCGGCTGCTGCGGGAAGTGCTGGCGGAGCGTCCCGACCACCAGGAGGCGGGCACCGGGCTGGCGAGCCTGCTCATCGCCGACGGCGAGACCGACGACGCCCTCATCGTGCTCGGCAAGCTCGGCCCCACTCCCGACGTGGAACGGCTCCAGGCGGCGGCCCGCCTCGCGGCCTCCCGCGGCCAGGACATCCCCCAGCTCGAGGCCCGGCTCGAAGCCGACCCGAGCGACGATGGGGTGCGGCTCGCCCTCGCCCAAGCGCTCGCCGCCCACTCCGAGTTCGAGCCGGCGCTCGACCACATGCTGCGCGTGGTGCGCGCCAAGTCGGGCATGCACGATGAAGCGCGCCGCGCCATGGTGGACATCTTCGGCCTCCTCGGCGAGGAGCATCCCCTCACCGGCACCTACCGCCGCCAGCTCGCCAGCGCTCTGTTCTGAGCCGGCGCGCCGGCTCAGAGGCCGAGCAGCCCCTCCAACCCGACCGTGACCTGCTGCGGCAGATCGGCCACCGACCTGACCCCGAGCAGCACGCCGGGGAGGAAGGCGGCACGGTCGGTGGTGTCGTGGCGGATGGTCAGGGTCTCGCCCGGTCCCCCGAACAGGACCTCTTGGTGGGCCACCAGTCCGGGGAGCCTGACGGCGTGCACCGGGATACCGGAAACGACGGCGCCGCGGGCGCCCGGGACCAGCTCCCGGCTCTCGACCGCACGGCGCTGGTCGGGAGCGGCGGCAGCGACACGCTCGGCGGTGGCGGTGGCGGTGCCGGACGGAGCGTCGGCTTTGCGGTCGTGGTGCAGCTCGATGATCTCGGCAGCGCTGAAGTGGGGCGCCGCCAGCTCGGCGAGCCGCATCATCACCACCGCCCCGATCGAGAAGTTGGGGACGATCAGGCAGCGCGGCTGCCCGGCGTCCCACAACTCCTCCACCGCGGCGAGGCGGGCGGCGTCGAAGCCGGAGGTGCCCACCACCGCGTGGAGGCCGAGGCGTCGCCACGTCGCCAGGTTGTCCATGACCACGCCGGGGTGGGTGAACTCCACCACCACCTCGGCGCCGGCCATCACCTCGGGGTCGGCGGCGACCTCCCGTCCGGCGACGGTTTCCCCGGCGGCGTGCGGGTCGTAGAGGGCCGTGAGGTCGAGGTCGGCGGCATCCGCCACCGCCGCCGCCACCAGACGCCCCATCCGCCCCCCGGCACCGGACACTCCGACCGCGGTCATGTCACGAACTCCTCCAGGTCGTCGGCCTCGAAGGGTCCGACCGCCCCCAGCACGTAGGGACCGGAGTAGACGGCACGGGCCACCTCGATGGCCTCCTCCACCGTCACCGCATCGATCCGCGCCAGCACCTCGTCGACCGAGAGGTGCGCGATCCCGGTGAGCTCCTCCCGGCCGAGGCGGCTCATCCGGGAGTTGGAGTCCTCCAGCGACAGCGCAAGGCTCCCCTCGACGTTGCCCTTGGCCCGGGCCAGCTCGTCGGGGGTCGGCCCGGTCTCCATCATCTTGTCCATTTCGGCCCGGACCAGCTTGAGCACCTCGGGCGCCTGGCTCGGGGTGGTCCCGGCGTACACCGCCACCCCGCCCGTCTCCAAGAACGGCATGCGGAAGCTGTGCACCGAGTAGGCGAGGCCCCGCTCCTCCCGGATCTCGCGGAAGAGGCGGGACGACATGCCCCCGCCGAGCACGTGGTCGACGATGGTGTGGGCGAAGCGTCGGTCGTCGCCTCGGGGCAGCCCTTCCGAACCGAGCACCAGGTGGGCCTGCTCGGTGTCGCGGCGGGTGACCTCCACCTTCGAGCGCACCACCGCAGGGACCGCCACCCGACGTTCGGCGTCGCCCGCCCACGTCCCCATGGCGTCGCCGATGCGGCGCACCAGGTCGTCGTGATCGAGGCGCCCCGCCGCCGCCACCACCACGGAACGGGGCGAGTAGCGCCGTCCCCAGTAGCGACTGATCGTGTCGCGGGTCATGGTGGTGATCGAATCCCGGGTCCCCAACACCGGCGGGGAGAGCGGGTGGCCGCCCCACAGTGCCTCCACGAACCGCTCGTGGGCGACGTCGGTGGGGTCGTCCTCGTTCATGTTGATCTCCTCGAGCACCACATGACGCTCCGAGTCGATCTCCTCCTGGCGGAAGGCGGGGCGCTGCAGCATCTCGGAGAGGATGTCGATCGCGAGCTGCATGTCGGCGTCCCGCACCCGAGCCCAGAAGCACGTGTATTCCTTGGAGGTGAAGGCGTTGTGGTGGGCCCCCACCGCGTCGAACGCCTCGCTGATGACACGGGCCGGCATCGCCTCCGACCCCTTGAAGAGCAGGTGCTCGAGGAAGTGGCTCGCCCCCGCCTCGATCGGGTCCTCGTCACGGCTCCCGGTGTCGACCCAGCAACCGATGGTCACCGAACGCACCGAGGGCATGTCCTGGGAGATGACGCGCAGGCCGTTGGGCAGGGTGGTGAACTCGTAGTGCATCAGACGATGATAGGAGTGGGGTCCGGCCAAGCCCACCGCCCGGGACGCCCCGTAGAATCGGCGCCATGAGGAGCATCCGGGTCCCGTTCCTGCTCGCCGCGGCACTGGTTGTCGCCGCGTGTGGGTCGCCGGCGGAGACCACCACCGGCGCCGGCCCCACCTCCAGCGTCGCCGGCGCCACCCCGACCACCGAGCCCGCTCCCACGACGACCCTTTCCGCCACCGAGACACCGGAGGAAGGTGTGGCACTCACATTCCCGACCGCAGACGGACTCACCCTCGAGGGGCGCCGCTTCGGGAGCGGCCCCGACTTCGTGGTCCTCGCCCACATGCGGCCCGCCGACATGGACTCCTGGTTCGACGTCGCCGCCACCCTCGCCACCGAGGGGTACTCGGCGCTCCCGTTCAACTTCCGCGGCTACGGAGCGTCCGAGGGATCCGGGTTTGCGGTCGCCGTCGACGTCGAGGCCGCCATCGACGAAGCGGTGGCGTTGGGGGCCGAACGGGTCATGCTCATCGGCGCTTCCATGGGGGGCACCGGGGTCATCGTCGCCGCCACCGAACGGCCGGTGCTCGGGGTGGTCACCCTCTCCGCCCCCGACGCGTTCGAAGGTGCCGACGCCCTCGCCGCAGCCTCCCTGCTCCAGGTCCCGACTCTCCTGGTCGCCGGCGAAGGCAACCTCCCCTACCCGGACGACGCGGCAGCCATCGCCGCCGCCTCGCCCTCCCCGGCCGAGGTGGTGGTGCTCTCCGGTGACCAGCACGGCACCAACCTGCTGGCCGCCCATCCCGACCTCGTGGAACGCATCCTCGCCTTCCTCGACGGCCTCACCTAGCGGGCCGCTACCCGCCGGGATCGGGCGGGCGCCGCAGCCGCTTCAGCTCACCACGGGCCCGCTTGGCGGCGAGGCGACGGTGCCGTGCCCGCCGCGACGGCGCCGTCGCCACCCGCGGCTGCTCAGGCTGCAGTGCCTCGGCCAGCAGGGCGGCGAGTCGACGCCGCGCCGTGACCCGGTTCCTCCACTGTGAGCGGGAGTCGTCGGCGACCACCGTCACCACGCCCCCGCTGAGGCGCCGCCCCAGCCGCGCAACCAGCAGCGCCTTGGCCGCCTCGTCGAAGGCCGCGCTGCCGGCCACGTCGAGCGAGAGTTCGGCCCGGGTGGCGGACTTGTTGGCATGCTGGCCACCGGGGCCGCCGCTGGGGCCGAACCGCCACCGCAGCTCCGCGTCCGGAACGCTGGTCCCACCGGGAAGAGTCAGATCGCTCATGGCGGACAACCTACCGGACCGGGCGGAATCCCCGGTGGTTCCGGGTTTGCAGGTGTGTGAGACAATCAACGGTTATGCCTCAGCGTGCCCGATCGACCCTCAACGAGGTCCTCCCGCCGGAGGACCGGATCATCGAGGCCGTCGTCGCTCGCTACCAGCGGGTGGCGCCGGCGGTGACCCGCTTCGCCCGCACCCTGGCCGACAACGAAGGCCTCGTGGTGCGGCTCGGCTCGCAGGCGGCAGGCGGGACCGAGGAGATCGTGCTCGATCCCGGCGTGTTCCAGAGCGCCTACGCCCGGAACGCGCCGGTCACCCCGACCGAGGTAGCCCTCACCAGCGCCTTGCACGAGGTGGTGCACCTCATCGCCACCAACTTCGACGAACCCCGTCCCATCCCCGCAGACTGGATCCCGGACCGCCCCGCGGCCGAAACGGTCCCCGGCACCCCGCCGTCCTCCCCGCTCGACCTCTTCGCCGGCCGCGGCGGAGCCGACGACGCGACCGCGGCCTCGCACCCGGACGACGACGAAGTCGACACCGGCACGCCGGTGCTGCTGCTCGACGCCCTCGCCCAAGCAGGCGGCCCGGCGGCGGAGGCGCTGTTCCTGGCCTTGGAGGACGCCCGCCAGGAGCGGGTCCTGCTCGCCGGCTACGCCGGGGTGCGTTCCGTCCTCGCCGACCTCTACCGCAGCGCCGCCCCCCGGGCGATAGCGGACGCCCGACCCCTCGGCCAGTACGCCCTCGCCTGCTTCCTGCTCACCGGCGGCTACGAAGAACACACCAGGCTGGAGCGCCGCCTCGCCCCCCACGTCGCCACCGCCGTCGTCGAGGCGGTGAGCCACCTCGACGCGGTTTGCGCCACCGACGACCCGTGGGAGGTGGGCGGTCTCGCTCTGCGCCTCCTCGAGATCGCGATCCGCCACGGCGTGGTGCAGCCGGCCGACGCCTCCGATTCCCCCGCCGCCACCCGGGCCCAGGCCGAGGCCGACCGGGCCGCCATCGCCGACAGCGTCGACGCGGTCCGCCTCGTCACACCCCCGCTGCAAGACGCAGACAGCTACGACCGGACCCGGAAAGCCGCCCAGAGCGTGGCGGCGCAGCGGGGCAAGGCCGGCGACGCCGAGCAGGCCGGCGATCCCGCCACCGACCAGGTGGTGCGGATCAGCGAGGCGCCCACCATCTACCTTCCCACCGGCCAGAGCGGCAAGCTGCTGGTATGCCCGTTCCCGGATCGCTTCGCCCGCCACGCCCCCGAGGGCCGGCGCCTCATCGCCGAGGCCGCCCTGCGCTGGCAGGTGGCACAACGCCGCGTGGCCGGCGAGCTCTACCCGCTCTTCCTCGCCAACCAACGCCGCGGCCTCCGCTCCGGATACGACGCCGGCGATCTCTCCCCCTACGCCGCCCTCTTCCTCGGCGCCGGCCTCTACGAGCGCATGTTCGAACGGCGCGACCTGCCCTCCCGGCGCTCGTACGCCGTCAGCCTGCTCGTCGACGGCTCCGCCTCGATGCTGCAGTCCCGTCCCGCCCCAGACGGCCGCACTTCACCGTGGCCGCTGGCCGCCGCCATCCTCGGCGCCTGGACCCTCGCCAACCTGTGCGACGAGCTGCAGATCGACTTCGAGGTCGCCCTCTTCAACCGGGCGTTCGCCGCCCTCGGTGACGACACCGAGCAGGCATTCTCCGACCGGCGCCACGCCGCCACCGGGGCGTTGCGGCGCAGCCAAGGTGGGGCGGCACAACGCCTCTCCCGCACCGTCAACCACTACCTGCTCAAGCCGTTCGACGCCCGCTGGCGCACCGCCGACGACGTCCTCGCCGGCCTCTTCTGGATGGCCGCCGTTCCCTCCGAGGCGGCTCGGGTCTGCCGACTCGCCCCCGAGGAGGCCCCGCCGGTCTCGATGTTCGACAAAGCCGCCAACGTCGACGAATACAACGTTTCGTTCGCGGCGAGGCGCCTGGCGGGACGCAACGTCTCGACCCGCATCCTCGTCGTGCTCGCCGACGGCATGACCCGCGGCTCGGTGGAGGATCTGGCCGAGTCGGTGATTGCCGCCGAAGGCGCCGGAGCGGTCGTGCTCGGCATCGGCATCGGCGACGACTCGGTCCGGGCCGCCTACGACCGCAACCAGGTCGTGGAGCATCCCGACGACCTCGCCCGTGCCGTGGTCGACGGGGTGCGCTCCACCCTGTACCGCACCATCGCCGCGGCCGGCGGCAACACCTGGTGGGCTCACACCTCTGGACGTGCCCTCTACGATCACCCGACGCGAAGGAGCATCGATGCCTGACACCGTCACCTTCACCGATCCCGCCGGGGATGGTCCCCCCGTCGAACTGGAACGCGCCACGGTGCCGGCGGACATGCCCGACCGTGACGTTCGGTTGGAGCACGTCCCCAACCCCGACCCCTACTACATCGACCTCGGCATGCTCTACAAGCTGGCCCGCCTCGAGGAGGTGCGGCGGCACCACTTCGCCGACACCCCCCTCCATCTGGCGCTGCGGGGTCACATGGGCACCGGCAAGGATCACGACCTCGAGCAGTTCGCCGCCCTGCTCGGCATGCCCCACTACCGCATCCCCCTCACCGGCGAGGTGCGCGACATCACGCTGATCGGCTCGGTCAAGCTGCACGGCGACGGCCGGGGCGGCACCGAGAGCCGCTGGGAGGACGGTGACATCACCCGGGCGCTGCGCGGCCCGGCCGTCATCAACCTCTCCGAACTCAACGCCGCCGGCGCCGAGACTCTCTTCGCCCTCCACGGACTGCTCGACCGGCACCAGGCCCTCGAGCTGCCCACCGGCGAGATGATCCGCCTCCGCCGCGACGTGCGCATCTTCGGCACCCTCAACCCCACCGACCTGCGCGACTACGCCGGGACCCAGACCCTCAACAAGGCCTTCGCCGACCGCTGGATCATCTGGGAGAAGAGCTTCCCCAACGAGGAGCAGCTCGCCGGAATGCTGGAGCGGCGCCATCCCGACCTGGGACGGCCCTTCGTGGAGGCCATCGCCAAGCTCACGGTCGAAGTCAACGCCTCGTTCACGTCGATCGACGCCCGCACCCGGGTCGAGACCCCGATGAGCCTGCGCACGGTGCTCGACCGCCTCCCCGCCGGGCTCCACGTCTACGCCCGGAGCGAGGACCCGCTGCGCCACGCCTGGGACGAGTTCGTGCTCCCCCACATCGACCCGTTCGACCGGGACCACTACGAAACGGTGTGGGCCGCGGTGGTGCGGCGAGGACCGGCCGGGCCGCCCTACGCCTGAGCGTCCGCTCCCCCGCCAGCGGCTATCGTCGCTGCGTCATGCCATCGTTCGACGTCGTCTCCCAGGTCGATCTCCAGGAAGTCCGCAACGCGGTCGACCAGGCCTCGCGCGAGATCGTCAACCGCTTCGACTTCAAAGGTACCGGGACCACGGTGACCCTGCAGGAAGGCGCCATCGTCGTCGAGTCGAGCACCGAGCAGCGCCTCGAGGCAGCCATCGACGCGCTCAAGGGGCGGTTGGTGCGCCGCAAGGTGTCGCTCAAGGCCCTCGGCGGAGGTGACCCGACACCGGCAGCCGGGGGGCGGGTCCGCAGCGAGTTCACCCTCAACCAGGGGATCGAGCAGGACGCCGCTCGGGAACTGTCGAAAACGATTCGGGACCGCAAACTGAAGGTCCAGGTGCAGATCCAGGGCGACCAACTGCGGGTCCAGGGCAAGAAGCGGGACGACCTGCAGGAGGTCATCGCCCTCCTCAAGGGCCTCGACTACCGGCTCCCCCTCCAGTACGTCAACTACCGGGACTGATCGTCACCGGTCCTCGGGGCCGAGTTCACCGATGTACGGAAGGGTGCGGTAGCGCTCGGCGTAGTCGAGCCCGTACCCGACCACCCACACGTCGGAGATGGCGAAGCCGAGGTAGTCGATCACGACGTCGGCCTCGGTCCGGTCCGGTTTGTGCAGCAGGGTGCAGAGCCGGAGCGAGGCGGGACCGCGGGCGCCGAGGAGGCGCTGCAGGTAGGCGATGGTGTGACCGGTGTCGACGATGTCCTCGACGACGAGCACATGCTGGCCGGCGATGTCATGACGCACGTCCATGATGAGACGCACCGACCCGAGGTGCTCCTGGCTCTCCCGGTCGCCGTAGCTGGAGACGGCGATGAACTCGACCCTGTGCGGGACGGTGAGGCGGCGGGCGAGGTCGGCGAGAAACACGAACGACCCCTTCAGCACCCCGATCAGCACAAGGGTCCCGGCGTCGGCGTAGTCGTGGTCGATGCGGGCGGCCAGCTCGGCGACCTTGGCTGCGATCTGCTCCTCGGTGACGAGTACGGGGGGTCTGCGGCTCATGGCGGGCACGCTACCGGGAGCCGCGCTGTCGACGCAATCGGCTCGATCAGGCGGCCGCCGCCAAGCGGGAGGCGATGTCTACCGCCTCCAGCAACGTGTCGGCGACCGGCATCCCCACTCCCGCCAGCTCGACACGGTGGTGTGAGCCGCCGTCGTAGAGCACGCACCAGACACCGGCCTCGCGGGCGGCGCCGGCGTCGTCGAGGGCATCACCGATCACCACCACCCGGCAAAGGTTCAGGGCCCCGAGCTCCTCGTCGAGGTCGTGGAGGTGGCGGCGGAGGTGGCGAAGCTTGGTCTCCCCCGCCTCTCCCCGGTTGCCGTCGACCCGGATCATGAAGCGGTCGAGACCGTGGGAGGCGGCGGCCGCCACCAGTTCGTCGTGCCACCACATCGAGAGGATCGACTGGGTCCATCCCTCCGCCGCCACATGCTCGACCGCGGCGCGGGCGTCGGCGGTGAGCGGCAGCGACGGGACCCCCGTCCGGTAGCCCTCGTGGAAGACCCGGTCGATTCGTCGCCACTCCCGTTCCTGGAGCGGCCGGCCCAGCACCTGCTCGTAGAACAGCTCGACGGGGCGCGTGTAGTGGGTGCGGTAGCCGTCGGCGTCGATCGGCGGGGCGCCGATGTCGTCGAGGGAGAGGTTCACGGCGGCAACCACCAGTTCGAGGTCGTCGACCAGGGTGCCGTTCCAGTCCCAGATCACGTGGAGAGCGTCGTTCACGGCGTCCGACTGTAGACGGCGCGGCGGCCCGTCCGGAACGCGGCGCCTCCCCGGCCCAGTCGCCGAGTCCCCGCTAGCGTGCGGAGCATGCGCTCCTATCGCCTCGGTGACGACGACCTCGACCTCCGACTCCACGAACTGGTCCGCGACGCCGCCACTGCCGGCCAGGCCGACCCCCAGGACGAGGAACTCATAGTCGAGATGCTGGTGAGCAGCCTCAAGATGTTGCGGGACCGCACCGACACCGGGGACCTCAAGTTGATCAACAGCGCCCTCAAGGAACTGCGCTACGCCCTGCTGATCTTCTCCCGCTACCGGGACGCCCCCAAGGTCACCATGTACGGCTCGGCCCGGGTCGAGCCCGACAATCCCAACTACCGGCTGGCGGCCGCCTTCGCCGGTCTCATGGCCGACACCCACAACTGGATGGTGGTCACCGGTGCCGGCCCCGGCATCATGGAAGCCGGCAACCTGGGCGCCGGCACCGAGTACGGCTTCGGAGTCAACATTCGCCTCCCCTTCGAGGCCGACCCCAACCCCTACGTCCACGAGAGCCGGCTCATCAACTTCAAGTACTTCTTCACCCGCAAGCTGGTGTTCGTCAAGGAGTCCCACGCCTTCGTGCTCTTCCC
>CAYUDA010000028.1:0-13204 GCA_964443425.1 uncultured Acidimicrobiaceae bacterium | reverse complement strand
GGTCGTCGGACCTGTTTGTCGACGATGACGGGTCGGTGTTCGAGGCCGATATCGACAAGTTGGGTGCGACCGGGGTGTCGAGGGGCTGTAACCCGCCGGTAAACGACATGTTCTGCCCCAATGAGCCGGTCACCCGACAACAAATGGCGGCATTCATCCACCGGGCGGCGGTTTGAGCTGAAGCGGTGAATCGTCGAAACCACCGCGACACGCCTCCGCAGGTTCGTTCCAGGAGGCGCGAGCGGCGCCGCTCCGCGGCATGGCCGGGCGTCAGAGGAAGAACAGGCTTCCCGGTTGGGCGGTCGTTGCGTTCCAGCAACCAGCACCCGATCCGATTGGTCGAAGCGTTCACACGCGCACCGGTGGCCGGTGACCGAGACGGTGGGGTAGCCGGCGGAGCGCCATGCCGGATGCGCATCGAGCAGGATCGTGTCCCACGTCGTCTCGTCCCAGGGAGTTCTCGCGGAGTCTCAGCGGATTCCGGGCAGACACACGATCATCCGCTCGAACCCGAAACGACGAGATCCCCCGCAAACACGGGGGATCTTGGTTTGTGGAGCTGAGGGGATTTGAACCCCTGACTTCTTGCATGCCATGCAAGCGCTCTGCCGAACTGAGCTACAGCCCCGTGGACCGACGATTGTATCAGGCGTCGGCGGCAGCGGGTTCGTAGTCGAGCACCGGGGCGTCCGCCCACAGCCGCTCCAGTTGGTAGTAGTCCCTCGTCTCCTGGTCGAACACGTGCACCACCACGTCGCCGTAGTCGAGCAGCACCCAGTGGCCGTGTTCCTTCCCCTCCCGGCGCAGCGGCTTGCGGTCCAGGTCGCGCCGGAGTTGTTCCTCGACCTCGTCGACCAGGCTCTTGACATGCCGCGTCGAGGTGCCGGTGGCGATGACGAAGACGTCGGTGACAACCACCTTCTCGGAGACGTCCAGCAACGCGATGTCCTGGCCCTTCTTCCCGCTGATCGCGGCCGCGGCTGCCTCGGCAGCTGCGATGGCGTCTCGATCTGCGCTGATGGTGCTCAACCCTCTCCGATGGGCAGGTCCTGGCCCACAATGATAGAGACGTCCACCACTCCCGACGGCGTTCGCAGCTCCAGCAGCAGACTCCCCCTCCCCAGGATCGACAGCACACGCTCGGCGTCGGCCTGGTGCTCCCGGCCCTGGGCCACCACCAGGCTCTCCTCATAGTTGAACGAATCGGCATTGTCGGTGTTGATCACCCGGAACCCGGCACGGATCAACGTCTCGGCCACCGCCCGGGTGGTGAGGATCCGCCCGTTGCCGTTGAGGATCTCCACCCGGGGGCGGTCACCTTCGGCGAGCAGCAGATGCCCGAGCCGGGACGCGACAAATCCGGTCGCCGCCTCTGCATCGACCTTGAACCCGTCCTCCACCCCCGCCGCCGACACCGCCACCACCGGCAGCAGCGTCACCTGCACGTCCCCGGCGGCGGCCCGGGCCAGGATCCCGGTGGCAGTCTCCGCCCCGGTCCCGGCGTGGGCCGCCAGGCGGTCCGTCAGCTCCGGATCGTGCTCCATGGCCGCCATCAGGGCCTCCCACACCGCTGCCTGCCGCTCCAGCCAGTCGAACGCCCCCGACGTGCCCGGTGTCGCCAGGATCGTCTCCACCACCTCGGGCGACCGCGACAACGTCCCCTCCGCCGCCACCCGCAGCGGGGTGCCGTCCTCCTCCTCGACGATGAGCGGGTTGGGGAGCGTCACATCCAGATCCGAGCCGAGGGCCGCCGCCAGCTCTCCCGGGCTCAGCGCCAGGATGCGGTCAATACGGACCCCGAGCACGTTGGAGAGGGTGAGGCGGGCCAGCTCCGGTCCCTCGAAGACGGTGGCGTCGGCGAGCGGGAAGTCGCCGTAGCCGGGCAGGATGTCGTAGAGGGCGGCCGGCACCAGCACCAGGGTCGCCGGCTCGTCACCGGCCCGGGAGAGGAGGGCGAAGGCAACCCCACGCTGCTCCTCATCGGTGAGCACGATCAGCATCGACTCCGAACCCGCCAGAGTCCGCTGCTCCTCCAATCGCAACTCCGGCATCGCGGCCGCCCGATCGCGCAACTCGTGGGTCCAGTCGTACCAGTGGTCCCGCAGCCACGGCAGCGACACGACTCCACCCACGACGAGGGCGAGCAGCACGATCCCGGCGAGCACGAGGCGGAGCGGGGGTCGCCGGCGCGGAGTCGTCGCCACCGCCCGTCCCCGGTCAGTCCGGCCCATAGAGCGCACGATCGTCGATATAGGCCCGCACCGGGTCGGGAACCAGGAACCGCAGGCTCCTCCCCACCCGGGCGCGGGCCCGCAGCATGGTGCCGCTGAGGTCGAGGCTGGGGGTGTCGAGCCAGACGTGGCGGGCCGCCCCGAGGGTGTCGTCGACGGCTCCACGGTCCACCCCGGGTCGTGGCATCACCGCCACCGTCGCCCGGGCCAGCACGTCCTCGAACCGGACCCAGGTCGGGATGCCGATGGCGGCGTCGGCCCCCACCACCAGCACCAGCTCCTCGCTTGCCGGGATACCCTCCAGAGTGTCGATCGTGTAGGTCCATCCGTCGCGGGTCACCTCACGGTCGTCGGCGACGAAGTAATCCACCCCCGCCACCGCCAGCTCCGTCATGGCCCAGCGATCCTCCGCCGCCGAGATGCGGCGGTCCGACTTCTGCCACGGGGCGCCCGCCGGGATGAACGTCACCACCTCGAGGTCGAGCTCGCGGAACGCGGCCTCGCCGGCGAGGAGGTGGGCGAGATGAGGCGGGTCGAAGGTTCCACCGAGGATGCCGCGTCGCACGCCGGGCAGGATAGGCCGCACCGGTCGCAGTCGGCACCAGGCGCAGCCCGCCCGACAGTCCCCCACGGCAGCGCAGCCATCCTTCCGGATCCTGATAGACCCCGTCGATCCTGACTGAGAAATGCAGCGCCGCCAGGTCATGGTCGAGGCCGCTGCTCCCCAGCCGGGTGGAACGCCCCACCCACTGCCCTGCCACCACGTCGATCGACGTCAGGTAGGAGTACGAAGTGCGGAGGCCGCCGCCGTGATCCACCGTCACCGACGACATGCCGGCAACGGACCCGGCGAAGGTGACCCGGCCGGCCCAGGCGGGGAACACGGAGGTGCCGACCGGCGCCGCCAGATCGACTCCCCAGTGGCCGCCGAACTGACCCACCGGAGCGAAGACACGGACCACCGGTCCTGGTACCGGTGACTCCAACCGGACACACGGAACGGAAGGATGGACGGCGCCGACGGTCAACGCCACCAACAACGGCAAGGCTCGCAGCACCATGGCGTCCACCTCGGTGCCACCGGCCGCCGGGTCACCGTACCGCGACGCAGACCCCGAGGGAACAGGGTCGAATCGACGGAAGAGCGAGGGCGTTGGGTCTCGCCGGCGGGTCAGGAGGTGGCGCGGACCGGCACCAAGTTGGGCCCGGCGAGGCTGGTCGCCATCTCACGCAGCTCCTGAGGGCGGAACGGCTTCGACAGGTAGGCGTTGGCGCCCCGTTCGGACGCCTCGCGCCGCACCGTCTCGTGGACGTCACCGGTGAGCATCATGACGACGACGTCCTCGGTGGCGGGATCAGACCGGATCGCGGTGAGAACCTCCCACCCAGACATGCCGGGAAGGCCAACGTCGAGGATCACCAGATCCGGCTGGCATTCCCCGACGGCGGCCAGGCCACTCGGCCCGTCGAGACGCATCTCGACATCGAACCCGGCCGGTCGCAGGCACACCTCGATCAGCCTCTGAATCACCTGTGAATCCTCGATTACCAGCACACGCTTGGTCACTCTGCGCGCTCCTCAATCCTGTCGCTTCCCACTCCACCTAGCGAGGCAGGTGCCCGCGCCGTACCTTCGCAGCAGGTATCGACCTTTGGCGTGAGGAACTTGAGACGATCGACCGAACACCCCCCGTGGTCGGCGAGAATCGGCGGCTCAGCGGCCGATATCGGGGTTCTGCTGCACCGCGCGACTACGCACCGTGAACACCGAATCGCCCGACAGGATCCCGCCGCGGCCGAAGAGTCGGCCCCACTGCCAGTTGGAGAGACCCAACTCGGGTTTGTCGAGGGCGTACTGGCCGTCCACCCAGCGGGTGAAGCCGTTGCCGACGAAGGGTGCATCGACCATGTCGAAGAAACGGCGGTGCTCGGTGGCGTCCTCCGAGACGAGGCTGGCGGCGAACCGTGGACTCTGCTCGTTGAACAACCGGACCGCGGTGTCGACGTCGGGGACGATGGCGAGAGTGACCTCCGGGCTCTCCTCCCATTCCCACTCCCGGCCGAGCTGATCGCGGGCGATCACCTCGGTCTTCGGCTCCACCGTGGCGCCACCGGCCCGGCTGATCTGAGCCGCAGCGAACCAATCTTTCGGGATCTGCCCTTCGTCGTCGACGGCGACGTGCAGCTTGGAGGCCACGCCACGCCAGCGCCCGGCGGCGTCGAGAGCGTCGAGGAAGACCGGCACCAGATCGGCGGCCCGCGACTCCACGATGCAGCAGGTGTTGAGGGTGTTGCACACCTTGCGGTCGAGGGAGTGGAGGACTGCGGCGTGGAAGGCTTCCGCCCCGGCCGATTCACCCGCCACGATCCACGCTCCGCCGGTCCCGTGCAGGCTCACCGGGATGCCGGCCTGGCGGGCGACCGCACCGAGCTGGGCGACTGCGGCACCTGAGCCGCGCGCCACCGCCAGGGCGAGTCGGGAATCGGAGAACATCGCCCATCCCGCAGCCCGTGAAGCCCGGTCCACCAGCGAAGCGGCCCCGGGTGGGAGGCCCGCCTCGGCCAGAGCCGGTTCGAGGGCATGCTCGACGATGGCTCGCGCCGTTCCGAGCGCCGCCGAGCCGATACGGAACACGACCGTGTTCCCACCCCGCATCACCCCGGTGGCGTCGGCGAACACGTTGGGGCGGCCCTCGAAGACGAAGCCGACCACTCCCAGGCCGGCTCGCACCTGCTCGAGGCGCCAGCCCTCGTGCCGGACCGTCTCGATCACGGAGCCACGGCCCGAGGGGGCCTCGGCCCACAGCCGCAACCCCTCGACCATGCCGGCCCGCATCCGCTCGGAGAGCACGAGGCGGGTCGTGGTTGCTCCCCGGGTCCTCGCCTGATCCACGTCGGACCGGTTGGCGGCCGCGATCGGGGCGAAGACCTCATCGTCCGCCAAGCGTCGGGCGAAGGTCCGGTAGAAGGCGGTGATCTGTTCGTCGGTCACGGTCGCCATCCCGCCGAACGCCTCGGCGGCGGCCCCCACCGCCGCCTGTGCCACCGCCCAGTCCGCCGCCGGGACGTGCAGCAGGTCGCCGGAGGTCTGCACCACCACCAGACGGTCCCCCGCCTCGAAGGCGGCGGCCAGCTCCGCGGAGACGATCGCCACCCGATCCCCACCGAAGGGGATCTGCATGCCCGCGGTCAATTGGGTCAGCTGTTCGCTCATGGATTGGAGGGTACCGCCCCTGCTCCAGCGAGGAAACCGGTACCGATCGGGCGGCCGCCTCCAACCGGCATGCCGGTCCCGGTCCGTACACTCCGGGCCATGGAGCACTACACCCACGGACATGACCCGATCGTGGTCGACGCCCATGCCCGGCGCACCGCCGAAGAGGCCGCCGCCTTCCTCCTCCCCCACCTCGAACCCGGGATGCGGATCCTCGATCTGGGCTGCGGCCCGGGCACGATCACGGTCGGTCTGGCCCGCTACGTCGCCCCCGCCGACGTCGTGGGCGTCGACCGTTCCGATGAGGTGTTGACCCGAGCGCGAGCCCACGCCGCCGCTCAACACATGGACCGGGTGCGGTTCGTGACCGCCTCGGTGTACGACCTCCCGTTTGCCGATTCCCGGTTCGACGTCGTCTACGCCCATCAGCTCCTCCAGCACCTGGCGGAGCCGGTGACCGCCCTGGTGGAGGCACACCGGGTGCTTCGGCCCGGCGGGTACCTGGCGGTGCGCGACGGCGATTTCGGAACCTTCACCCATCACCCTCACCAGCCGTTGCTGGACCGCTGGCTGGCCGTCTACACCGCGGTGGCCCGCTCCAACGGAGGCGAGCCGGAGGCGGGACGGCGTCTGCTGGAGTGGGTCACGGCGGCGGGCTTCGTCCGGGCACACGCCACCACCTCGTCGTGGGTTTTCGCCGATCCTGAGTCGAGAGCGGCATGGGCCGCGCTGTGGGCGGGACGGATCGTGGTCCCGCATTT
The DNA here is from genome assembly GCA_964443425.1 of uncultured Acidimicrobiaceae bacterium. Taxonomy (GTDB): domain Bacteria; phylum Actinomycetota; class Acidimicrobiia; order Spongiisociales; family UBA5794; genus CAYQEC01. The sequence goes on along the minus strand of CAYUDA010000028.1, from coordinate 6,998 downwards.
CGCCGATCGGGCCGTTGAGCTGGCGATCACGACCCGCGACGAGTTGGGAGAGATCGGGGCCGCCTTCACCACCTGGGCCGGCGACCCGGTGGGGTGGTTCGCCCTCATCCACGGTGAGGTCCTCGCTCAGGCGGGCGGCGCCTCGGCGGCGAGGGGCGGGAAGCGGGAGAGGTCGGCACGGGTCAACGAGTAGAGGGCGGCGTCCCGACCCTCCCCGTGGATCATCAAGCCATGGTGCAGCACGCCCTCGAAGCGGGCCCCGATCCGCTCGGCGACTCGGCGGCTGGCGGTGTTCTCCACCGCCGCCGTGATCCCGACACGGATCAGGTCGAGGTCCTCGAAGGCGAAGCGGGCCGCCAGAAACGAGGCCCGGGTAGCGACCCCGCGTCCCGTCCACGACGTCCGCACCCAGTAGCCGAGGTTGGCGTTGTGATGGCGGGGGTCGACCCTGTTGATGCCGGTCGAGCCGAGAACCGCGCCGGTGGCGAGGTCCTCGATGAGGAACGTGTGGGTGCCCTTACCCCAGACCTCGGCCTGCGCCTCCACCCAGGCGGCCGTGTCGCTGCGTTGGTACTTCGGATGGCACCAGTCCTCCCACAACGAGATCTCGGCGACCGACTCCATCGTCGCCTCGTGGACGGCATCGATGTCCTCCGCCCGGCACTGGCGGATCCGGATCACCCCGTCGCTCAGACTCGTGCGCAGCGTCACGATCGGCTCGTCACGCCAGCACCACCAGGTCGTCGCGGTGGATGACCTCACCCCCCGCCACCGAGGTGTGCTGACCGGCGGAGGCGCGGATGTCGTCGGCACTCATCCCGGTCAGTCCCTTGCCGAGCAGCGCCCCCTCCTCCCCCACGACCTCCACCGCGGCGACGGCATCGAACTCGCCCGACACCCCGGTCACGCCCACCGCCAGCAGTGACCCGCCCCGCTCCCGCAGGGCAGTGGCGGCGCCGGCGTCGACGGTGATCCGGCCCTCGGCGGGAAGCCCGAAGGCGATCCACAGCTTGCGGGCGGTGAGGCGGGAGTCACGCGGCGCCACCCAGGTCCCGACGTCCTCGCCGGCGACGGCACGGGTCGTGGCCGCCCGATCGGAGGCGTCGGCGATCACCGTGGGGATGCCGGACCACGCAGCCATGCGGGCCGCCGCCACCTTGGTGGCGACCCCGCCCGAGCCGAGCGAGCCCGCCCCGGAGCGGCGCCACAGCTCGTCGAGCACCTCGTCGGTGTGGCGCACCGCCGGCAGCAGCTCGGCGTCGGTGGAGAGCCGAGGATCATCCGAGTAGAGGCCCCCGGTGTCGGTGAGGATGATCAGCATCCCGGCGCTCACCAGGTGAGAGACGATGGCCGCCAGCCGGTCGTTGTCGCCCAGCTTCAGCTCGTCGACCACCACCGTGTCGTTCTCGTTGACGATCGGCACCACCCCGATCGCCAGCATGCGTTCCAGGGCGACCCGGGCATGGAGGTACTGGCTGCGGTGCGCGAGCACGTCGCGGGTGAGAAGGACCTGGCCGACGACCCGGTCGTGTCTCCCGAATTCGGTGGCGTAGCGTTCCATGAGGCGTCCCTGACCGACCGCGGCCGCGACCTGGAGCCCGGGCAGGTCCCGGGGACGCTCCCCGATGCCGAGGGCCGGGATACCGGCCGCCACCGCCCCGGAACTCACCAGCACCGTGGGATGGCCCATCGCCCACAGCGCCTCGACCTGGTCGACCACCCCGGAGAGGGATTCCGAGTCGATCCCCCCCTCGGGCCGCGCCAGCGACGACGAGCCCACCTTCACCACCACCGGGCTGCCGGCGGTCACCGGATACCTCATGCCGGCTCCTGAGGATCGAACGTGAAGACGAGGTCGCCGATGCGAACGTCGTCTCCGGGTTCGGCCCCGGCGTCCCGGAGAGCCTCGTCGACCCCGAGCCGGGTGAGCCGGGTGGCGGCGAAGTCGGCCGCCTCGGGGACGGTGAGATCGTCGAGGTTGACCGCTCGCTCCGCGGCGAGTCCCGTCACCACCCAGCCGTCTCCTTCCCGCGCCACGGTGAAGCCCCCCGGGAGGGGCCGGTGCAGCACGAACCCTTCCCGCTCGGGCGCGGCGGCCTCCGCCTGATCGACCAGGTCGGCAACGGCGTACATCAGCGAGTCGATTCCCTTTCCCGTCACGGCGGACACCGGATGCAGCTCGATGCCGCGCCCGGCCGCCCACGATAGGTGCGCCGCCAGGTCCTCCACGGCATCCACCTTGTTCAACACCACCAGGTACGGCCGGGAGGCGAGTTCGGCGAGGTGGCGGCGCAGCTCGCCGAGCAGAACGTCGAGCTGCCGTTCGGGGGAATCCTCCTGCAGTAGGGTCGGATCCAGTAGCAGCACCAAGGCCCGGGCCCGTTCCACGTGCCGCAGGAACTCGTGGCCCAGCCCCTTGCCCTCCGCCGCCCCTTCGATCAGGCCCGGGACGTCGGCCAGCACCAACTCCCGGTCTCCGACGCCGACGACGCCGAGGTTGGGAACGAGGGTGGTGAAGGGATAGTCGGCGATCTTCGGCTTGGCCGACGAGACTCGGGACACCAGCGTGCTCTTGCCGGCGTTCGGGTAGCCGATGAGGGCGGCGTCGGCCATCAGCTTCAGTTCGAGGGTGACCCATGTCTCCTCCCCGAACTCGCCCTGCTCGGCGAAGGAGGGAACCCGGCGACGGCGCGAGACGAGCGCCGCGTTCCCGCGCCCCCCGCGGCCGCCCCGGGCGATCACGAGCTGCTGACCCGATTCGACGAGATCGGCGAGCACGGTCCCGTCTTCGCCCCGCACCAGGGTGCCGAGGGGAACGGGCAGCACGAGGTCGTCACCGGCCCGACCGTGGCGCAAATCACCCTCGCCGTGGGTTCCGTCGCCGGCGGACCAGTGCGGATGGTTGGCGTAGCGCAGCAGCGTGGGAATCTCGTGGGAAGCCGCGACCACGACCGCCCCTCCGAGTCCTCCGTTGCCGCCGGTGGGCTTGCCGCGGGGTCGTCCCCGTTGCCGCCGGAACCCGGCGACGCCGGCTCCGCCGCTGCCGGCCTTGGCGTGGATGCGAACGCGGTCGACGAACATGGCTCCTCGGCTCGGATGGAGACCTGGATCGCGGTCGGTCCGGGCGTGGCGCTCGGACCGCGGGTCAGTCGTTGGTGTCGACGCTGACGAGGCGGCGGCCCCTGCGGCTGCCGTAGCGCACCGTGCCGGCGACCTTGGCGAAGAGGGTGTCGTCCCCGCCTCGGCCCACGTTGGTACCGGGATGGATGCGGGTACCGCGCTGGCGCACCAGGATCGCCCCCGGCGTAACCGTCTGGCCGTCGAAGACCTTGGGGCCGAGCCGCTGGGCGGCCGAATCGCGGCCGTTCTTGGTGGAGCCGCCTGATTTGGTCTTGGACATCGCTACGCCTCCTGGTCGTCAGCCGCAGGCTTCTTCGCCGCCGCAGGCTTCTTCGCCGTAGTGGCCTTCTTCGCCGCAGGCTTCTTCGCCGCAGGCTTCTTCTCTGCCGCCGGCTTCTTCTCGGCAGGCTTCTTCTCTGCCGCCGGCTTTTTCGCCGCAGGCTTCTTTGCCGCCGCCGCGGGCTTCTTCGCCGCAGGCTTCTTCTCTGCCGCCGACTTCTTTGCCGCCGCCGCGGGCTTCTTCGCCGCGGGTTTCTTCGCCGCAGGCTTCGCCGCCGCCGCGGGTTTCTTCGCCGCCGCCGCGGTCTTCTCCGCCGCCGCGGTCTTCTCCGCCGCCGCCGGCTTCCCCTCACCACCGGTGGCGGCGATCTTCATCACTTGCAGCGTCGTGTACGTCTGGCGATGCCCCTGGCGGCGCCGGTACCCGGACTTCGACTTGTACTTGAAGACGTCCACCTTCTCCCCGCGGTGCTCCCCCATCACCTCGGCGGTCACCACCGCTTTGGCGAGGGCGGCCCGGTCGGAGATGACGGTGCCGTCGTCCTCGACCAGCAGCAGCGGCGTGAAGTTGACGGCGCCGGACGACTTGAGGCGCTCGACGTCGATGACGTCACCCTCCTGAACCTTGGTCTGCTTTCCGCCGGCGCGGATGATCGCGTACATCTGTCCTCCGGGATCACCGGGAATGTTCATGGTGCCCGCGGCGCGGCCAAACGTGCCGATCGCCGGCGGGCGACAAATGATAGCCGTCCGGCGCCACCGCGCCATCCGGTGCTGCCGGACGCGGTCAGGACGCGGCGGTTCCGGGGAGCGGGGTACCCGAGGTGGCAGCGTCCTCGAAGAGCAGCACGCCGCGCCCACCGCATTGGGGACAGACCTCCGAGAACGATTCGAGCAGTCCGGCAGAGACGTTCTTGCGGGTCATCTCCACCAGCCCCAGGTTGGACACGTCGAACACCTGGGTGCGCATCTTGTCCTTGGCGAGGTGCTCGCGGAGACGCTGCAGGACCGCCTCCTGGTTGCGGGCGATCTCCATGTCGATGAAATCGATGACGATGATGCCGCCGATGTCCCGTAGCCGCAGCTGGCGGGCGATCTCTTCGGCGGCTTCGAGGTTGTTCTGCAGCACCGTCTCCTCGAGGTTGGAGCGGCCGACGAAACGCCCCGTGTTGACGTCGATGACCGTCAGGGCCTCGGTGCGGTCGATGACGATGTGACCCCCCGACGGCAGCCACACCTTGCGGTCGAGCGCCTTGCGGAGCTGGTCCTCGACGTGAAAGCGCTCGAAGATCGTCATCTCGTCCTCGTAGAGCTGCACCTGCTCGAGGAGGTCCGCCTCGGTGCCTTCCAGATAGGCGAGTACTCGCTCGTAGGTGGCGACGTCGTCGATGAGGAGACGGCGGAAGTCCCGGGTGAAATGCTCCCTGATCACCCGAAGCACGAGAGGAGGCTCCTCGTAGAGCAGCCGAGGTGCCGAACCGTCGCGCTTGGCCTTGATCTCCTCCCAGATCCCGACGAGACGCTCGATGTCGACCTGGATGTCCTCCTGGGAGGCACCCTCGGCGGCGGTGCGCACGATCACGCCCATGTCCTTGGGCCGCACCTCGGCCACGATCGCCCGCAGCCTGCGCCGTTCCTCGTCGGAGAGGCGACGCGAGATGCCCCTCACTTCGGCATCGGGCGCCAGCACCAGGTAGCGGCCGGCGAGGCTGATCTGGTTGGTGAGGCGCGCCCCTTTGTGACCCATCGGGTCTTTCACGACCTGGACGAGCACGGTGTCACCCGGCTTGAGCACCATCTCGATGCGGCGGGGTCGCCCCTCCATCTCGAGATCGTCGTAGTTGACGTCGCCGGCATAGAGCACGCCGTTCTTTCCCTCTCCGAAGTCAACGAAGGCAGCCTCCATGCCGGGAAGCACGTTGCGCACCTTGCCGAGGTAGACGTTGCCCACCATGGACCGCTTGTCGGAACGTGCCACGTAGTGCTCGACGAGCACCGGGCCCTCCAACACCACGATCTGGGTCTGGTGCGGGCTGGAACGCACCAGCATCTGTTTACGGGCGGTGTCGGGGGGTGGCGCCACTTCGATGCGGGAACGGGTCGAGCGTCGGTCCCGAGGAGCCGCGCTGCGCTGACCGCTCCCCTGCCCGCCGCGGCCATGCCGCTGCGATTGGGACCGCTCGGTCCGCGTCCTGGTGCCGGAAGACGCCTCAGAACGGCGGGCCGAACCCCCGCCGGAGCGCTTCTCCCCCCTGCCGCGACGAGCCGAGTGATCCGGCTCCTGATCTTGGACCACGGCGCCGCGTTTGACGACGCGAGCGGTCTTCTTGCGAAACAAAGCCATGAAAAGACTCCTTGGAGTGCCCGGACGGGCCAATGGACGGTGCGGCTGGGCCGCGGGGTGGGCACGGCGCACCGCTGAGGTGTTGTGTCACCGCCACGATCGAATCGACCCTGACGGCGGCTCGCCGCGGTGACCGCGGAAGCACCGATGGGGCGTACAGAGCGAAAAGGCCCGACATCCGTGTCCTTGGTCGAAAATATGCGGCCGCCGCGATGCGGCCGGGTGAAGCGTAGCACGCGGTTTCGCGACATCTGCCCACCTCAGACAGCGCGATGCCCCGGGGACCGGCGGTCCCGGGCCAGTCGCAACCGGTACCCCGCTGCTACCCTCAACGGCCATGCAGCGCCGTGCCGACCAAGGGTGGATCGAGGTCATCAGCGGCCCGATGTTCTCCGGCAAGAGCGAGGAGCTGATCCGCCGGGTCACCCGCTACCACCTCGCCCGCATCCCCACCCAGACGTTCAAGCCGGCACTCGACATCCGCTACTCGGTGGGTGAGGTCGTGTCCCACAGCCGCCTCTCCACCGCCGCCGAGCCGGTACAGGACTCCACCCAGCTCCTTGCCGCGGTCGCCGACCGCACCGTCGTCGTCGGCATCGACGAGGGTCAGTTCTTCGACATGGGACTGGTGGACGTCGCCGCCCTGCTGGCAGGCGCCGGCAAGCAAGTCATCGTCGCCGGCCTCGACCTCGACTATCTCGGCCGCCCCTTCGAGCCGATCCCATCCTTGATGCTGCGAGCCGAGTACGTCACCAAGAGCCTGGCGGTGTGCCATCGCTGCGGCGGGCCGGGCCTGTTCACCCAACGCGTCGTCGATTCCGACGAGTTGGTGGTCCTCGGCGCCAACGACTCGTACGAGGCGCGGTGTCGTCGCTGCTACGACCCCCACGAGGTGGTGCAGCCGCCGTTGGACATCGCCCAGGCCTGAGCGACCGAGGGGGAAAGCCGGGTGGTCACCGACCGAGCTGATGCTCGCTCGGGACCGGGGATCGCCGCATCCACACCGAATGGGCGAAGCCGAGAGCGAGGCTCATCGAGATGAACGCGGTGCCCCCGGCGCTGAGGAACGGAAGCGGCAGCCCCGTCACCGGCATCCACTGCATCGTCATCGCCACATTGACGAAGATGTGGAACACCATCATCGCCGCGACTCCGGCCGCCACCAGCTGGGAGAACCGGTCGCGGCCGTTGGCGGCGGCCACCAGGAGCCGCCACACCATCACCGCGAACAGCCCCAGCACGATGGTGGCGCCGA
>CAYUDA010000027.1:0-13297 GCA_964443425.1 uncultured Acidimicrobiaceae bacterium | reverse complement strand
TCATCGAGACCGAGTGGTACGACTACGACAGCAAGTACCACGACGAGACGAGCCGTTTCGTCGCCCCTGCCCAGCTCACCGGCCCGGAGCAGGATCGGGTGCGGGCGATGGCGGCGGCCGCCTTCACCGCGCTCGAATGCCGCGGGCTTGCCCGGGTGGACTTCTTCTACGAGGAGCGGGGGCGTGGCTTCCTACTCAACGAGGTGAACACGATGCCCGGGTTCACCCCGATCTCGGGCTTCCCGACCATGTGGCAGGCAAGCGGCATGACCTACGGCAAGCTGTGCCACGAGCTGGTGCAGCTCGCGCTCGGCGACTGAGCCCGCACCCGACGGTGCGGTCGCCGGCTCGAACCGGACGGAGCCTAGAGACGCACCACCGGGCAGGTGAGTGTGCGAGTGATCCCGGGCACGGCCTGGATGCGGGCGACCACCAGCTTGCCGAGGGCATCGACGTCGTCGGCTTCGGTGTGGACGATGGCATCGTAGGGGCCGGTCACTGCCTCGGACGCAGTCACCCCGGTAATGTCGGCGATGAGCCGAGCAACCTCGGCCGCCTTGCCGACTTCGGTTTGGATGAGCACGTACGCCTCGACCATCAACGCCTCCTCGCGTCGGTACCGTTGCCCGATGTTACCGGGGGAGTGGCGTTGCCCGCTGGCCGCGACTAGAAGCCGTCGGCGCCGAAACGCAGGGAGTGAGCCACCGGCCTGCCATCGACGTCGTGCACGTCGAAGATGACCCGCTGGCCCTGGCGCAGCATGCGGAACAGCGAGTCGGCGAGCGAGCCGGGACGGATGAGGATGTCGGCGTGGTCGCTGTCGCGCAGGATGACGCCGATCCCCGTCTCGGGATCGTAGACCTTGACGACTCCCTGCACGGCTAGACCTTCTCGACCTTGCCGGCCTTGATGCACGAGGTGCAGACGCGGACGCGGCGCGAGTTGCTGCCGTGCCGGACGCGGATGCGCTGGATGTTCGGCAGCCAGCGCCGACTGGAGCGCTTGTGCGAGAAGCTGACCTGTTTGCCGACCCACGGCTCTTTGCCGCAAATGTCGCAACGGTATGCCATGACGGAAGAACCTCCTGAGGCGGCGGCGAGTGTAACAGCCCGGCGGGGAGACCGGAAAGGCACGATGCGCGGCCGGACCCGGGAATCCTGATACCTTGCCTCCCATGGCAGGCCGTCCCCTCGCGTTCCTGGCGTCGGTTCCCGTCGATCGGGTGAAGAACATCGGGCCGGGCTGGGCCAAGAAGCTCGCGGGCGTCGGCATCGACTCGGTTGCCGACTTGCTGTTGCACGTCCCGCGCCGCTACCTCGACCGGTCGCAGCTCTTCGACCTCTTGGCGGTGCCGCTGGGGGAGGAGGTCACGGTGGCGGGCACCGTGAACTCGGTGCAACGCATCCGCCTCTCCCGCAACCGGGGCCGGGTCATCGCCTTCGTCGGCGACGGCACCAACGTCGTCAAGGTGACGTGGTTCAACCCCTACACGAAGATCGACGAAGGGTGGGAGATCGCCCTCTCCGGCAAGGTGGAACGGTTCCGGGGTGGGCTCCAGATGACGAACCCCGACCTCTACCGCCTCGACCGGCAGGGTGAGTCGCTCGTCACCGGGCGGGTGGTCCCGATCCATCCCTCCGTGGCGGGCATGGCACCCGGCAAGCTGCGGGAATCGATCCACAACGCCCTCGTCCGCTCCCGTCCCATCCACGAGATCCTGCCCGAGGACCTGCTCGACCGCCTCGACCTGCTGTCGCGCGACGAGGCCATCGCCGCCATCCACTTCCCCCCCGACGCCGAGACGGCGGCGGCGGCGCGGCGCCGGCTCGTGTTCGACGAGCTGTTCCGGCTCGAGGTGGCCCTGGCGCTGCAGAAACGCCACCAGATCGCCGAGTCCCGCGGCGTCGCCCACGACGTATCGGGCCACCTGGTGGGCGCCTTCGTCGACGCCCTCCCGTACCGTCTCACCAAGGCCCAGGAGCGGACGATCGGCGAGATCCGTGGTGACCTGGCCTCGGTGCACCCGATGCACCGGCTGCTGCAGGGCGAGGTGGGGTCGGGCAAGACGGTGGTGGCCGTCACCGCCCTGCTCACCGCGGTGCAGAGCGGGATGCAGGGGGCGGTGATGGCGCCGACCGAGGTGCTCGCCGGCCAGCATTTCATCGGGGTCCGGGAGCTGCTGGAGTCGGCAGGTCTGGCCCCGGCCTTGCTCGAGCCGGAGGGGGCGGCCGGCACCGAGAGCCTCTTCCGCGGCGCCGGAGGCCGCGAGGCAGGGGTGCGCCTGGCGTTGCTGACATCGGGCGCCACCGAGGTCAACTTCCTCCCGCCGGGCGGCGCCGCCCGCAGCGACGTGGAGCGCTGGATCGGCTCCGGGGAGATCGACATCGTGGTGGGCACCCACGCCCTCATCCAGGAGGGCCTGCATTTCGGGCGTCTCGGGGTCGCGGTGGTGGACGAGCAGCATCGTTTCGGGGTGTATCAGCGGGTGATGCTGCGCGACAAGGTGGAGGACTACGACCCGGACCTGTTGATCATGACCGCCACCCCGATTCCCCGCACCCTCGCCATGACGCTGTACGGGGACCTCGACGTGTCGGTGCTCGACGAGATGCCGCCGGGCCGGACGCCGGTCGCGACGAGGTACGTCGACAAGCGTCCGGAGCACCTCACCGAGGTCTACGACCTGGTGCGGAGCGAGGCGGCGGCGGGGCGCCAGGCGTTCGTGGTGTGCCCGCTCGTGGAGGAGAGCGACAAGCTCGAGGTGGCGTCCGCTACCGCGGAATACGAGCGTCTCCAGGGGGTGTTCCCCGGGCTGCGGCTCGGGTTGCTGCACGGCCAGCTCCGTCCCGGGGACAAGGACGCGGTGATGCGCCGGTTCCGCGGCCGGGAGATCGACGTGCTGGTGGCGACGACGGTGATCGAGGTCGGGATCGACATCCCCAACGCCACCGTCATGGTGATCGAGGACGCCGACCGCTTCGGCCTCAGCCAGCTCCATCAGCTCCGGGGCCGGGTGGGGCGGGGGACGCATGCCTCGACCTGCGTGCTGATCGCCGAGCCGTCCACCCCGGAGGGGGAGCAGCGCCTGGCGGCCATGGTGGCCACGACCGACGGGTTCCGGCTGGCGGAGGAGGACCTCCGCATCCGGGGCCAGGGCACGGTGTTCGGGACCCGCCAGGCCGGCTTGAAGGACCTCAAGCTGGCGGACATCCTGCGTGACGCCGACGCGCTGGTGGCGGCACGGCGTGAGGCCTTCGATCTGGTGCGAAGGGACCCGGAGCTGGTGGAGCATCCGCTCATCAGCGACGAGGTGCGTGCCCTGCTGGGGGAGGACGTGGAATGGCTCTTCCGAAGTTGACGCCGCCGGCCCGGCGCCGGCCGCGTGCCCTCCGGGAGCGGAGCCGATGAGGATCATCGCCGGCGCCGCCAAGGGCCGCCGCCTTGTCGCTCCCCGCGGCCTCGACACCCGTCCCATGACGGACCGGGTCAAGGAGGCGCTGTTCTCCTCGCTCGGCGCCGCGGTGCGCGACACCCGGGTGCTCGACCTCTACGCCGGGACCGGCTCGCTCGGCTTGGAGGCCCTGAGCCGCGGCGCGGCGGAGGCGACGTTCGTGGAGCGGGACCGGGCGGCGATCACCGCGCTACGCGCCAACGTGGCGACGGTGGGCCTCGGCGGCGTGGTCGTGGCCGGCCCGGTCGAGCGCTTCCTCGACCGGGAGGGGGAGCGCTTCGACCTGGCGTTCGTTGACCCCCCGTATGCCGTGCCGCTAGCGTCGCTCAATGATGTCCTGTCGCGATTGACGGCGTCTCTCGTCGGCGGCGCCGTCGTCGTGCTCCACCGCCGTCACCGGGACGAGGCACAGGCACCGGTGCCGTCGCTGGTCCTGACCGATCGGCGCCACTACGGCAGCGCCGAGCTGTGGCGATTCGCCAAGGAGGAGATGTGACTTCGGCCCTCGTACCGGGGAGCTTCGACCCCCCGACCAAAGGGCACCTCGACGTGATCGAGCGCTGCGCCGGCATCTTCGACCGGGTGCTGGTGGCGGTGGTGGAGAACCCCGCCAAGGAGCCGCTGTTCACCGCGGCCCAGCGCATGGACCTCATCCGGACCTCCTGCACCGCGTGGGACAACGTCGAGGTCGGCTCCTTCGCCGGCCTGCTCGTCGAGTACGCCGCCGAGCAGGGCATCGACGTCATCGTCAAAGGTCTGCGGGCCATGACCGATTTCGACTACGAGTTCCAGATGTCCCAGATGAACCGTCACCTCTCTGGAATCGTTACCCTGTTCGTGGCGACCAAGCCGGAGTATGGCTACCTGTCCTCCTCGCTGGTCAAGCAGGTCGCCGGTCTCGGCGGCTCGGTGGCCTCCCTGGTCCCCGAGCCGGTGGCCCGGGCACTGAAGGAGCGGTTTGCGGATGACTGACGGCAAGAGCCCACCTCCCATTCCCGGGCAGGTCCTCGACATGATCGAACGGGCCCAGATCGCGGTCCGTGACGCCCTCGAGGAGCTCATCGTCGAAGTCGAGTCGGCACGGACGGTGCCGCTCTCAAACAGCGTCATGATCGCCCGGGAGGACTTCGTCGAGCAGCTTCGGGCCGTCCGCTCTCGTATCGACGGAAGCCTCGCCGACACCATGGCCGCCCTTCCCGAGGAGCTGCGGGCGGCCCGCTGGATGGTCCGGGAACGGGCCGCCTACGTGGCCCGCACCAACGAGAAGGCCCGAGAGGTGCTCACCAAGGCCAAGGCGAAGTCCGAGGAACTCGTCTCGGAGAACTACATCGTCGAGGAGGCGGTGCAGGAAGCCAACACCCTGGTACGCAACGCCGAGAAGAAGGCCGAGCGTATCCGCCTCGAAGCCGAGGACGTGGCGGAGCGCCGCCTCTCGGAGGCCGAGGCGATCCTGGGGGAGCTGCTGCGCTACGTCCAGGAGTCCCGGGCGGCGCTGCACGAGCCGTTGCCGCCGCCTCCCGAGGTGCCCGTCTCGGAGTGATCACAGCGTCGCGGCGGGGATACACTCGCGGCGTGAGCCATCACGACTTCCAGGTCAACGTCGGGGAGCTGCGCGCCGGTCGCGCCCGGCAGCGGGAAGCCGCCATCGAGATCCCGGTCGACTGGTCGGTGGAGTTGTCGGAGGTGCTGCCCGATCCGCCGCTGCGGGCGGCGCTGCGCCTCGACGCCGTCGCCGGCGGGATCGAGGTGCGCGGCACGGTCACCGTGGCGGTTCGTCACCGCTGCTACCGCTGTCTCACCGAGATCGACGACGAGCTGGCGTTGGACCTGGCCGAGGTGGTCACCGCCGACGCCACCGGCGACGACGACTACCACCTCGACGGGGACGTGCTCGACGTCGAACCGCTGCTGCGCGACGAGGTGCTGCTCGCCATGCCGGTCGTCCCGGCGTGTGGTCCCGACTGCCCGGGACTTGTTGGAGCCCCCGGAAGCGGCTTGAATACAGCCACCCCCGACCAGGAGGACGAGTCCGCCTCGCCCTTTGCGGTCTTGAAGGACCTGCTGGACACCGGGGACTGACCGGACAACGAGGTTCTCCAATGGCGGTACCGAAGAAGAAGATGTCGCGCTCCCGGACGCGCCGGCGCAAGGCGGTGTGGAAGGTGACCGCGCCCGCCACCGTGGCGTGTCCCCAGTGCGGCGCGCAGCGCCTGCCGCATCGCGTCTGCCACGAGTGCGGCAACTACAAAGGCCGCGAGGCCATCGAGACGTCGTAGGGTTCTCCCATGGCCCGCATTGCCGTCGACGCAATGGGGGGAGACCATGCTCCCACCGAAGTGGTGTGGGGCGCGATCGCAGCGGCACGCGCCGGGCACCACATCATCCTCGTAGGCGATGAGGCGCGCCTGGCGGCGGTGCTCTCCGAGGCCGGCGCCGACCTGCCCGTCGTCGCCGCCTCCGAGGTCATCGAGATGGGCGACGACCCGGCGAAGGCCATCCGTGACAAGCGGGACGCCTCGGTTGCGGTGGCGGCGCGCCTGGTGGCGAGGGGCGCGGCCGACGGCTTCCTCTCAGCCGGTTCCACCGGGGCCGCCATGGCGGCCGCCGCCTTCATCCTCGGCCGGCTTCCCGGGGTGAGCCGTCCCGCCATCGCTTCACTCTTCCCGAGCCGTGTCGTGTTGCTCGACAGCGGCGCCAACGTGACCTGCCGTCCCGAGGACCTGGCACGCTTCGCCGTCATGGGGAGCGCCCTGGCCCGGATCCATTTCGGAACCGAGTCCCCCCGCGTCGGTCTCGTCAACATCGGCGAGGAAGCGAACAAAGGACGGGAGCAGGAGAAGGAGACCTTCCGGCTGCTGGAGCGCATGCCCGGGATCGAGTTCGTCGGCAACGTCGAAGGCCGTGACCTCGCCTCGGGCCGGGCCGAGGTGTTCGTCACCGACGGCTTCACCGGCAACGCCATCCTCAAGACCGCCGAGGGGGCGTCACGCTTCACGCTGCGCCTCATCGTCGAGGCGATCTCACGGCCGGAGCTGAAGGAGGCGGCGGTGGCGCTGGAACCGGCCATCGCCGAGCTGCGGAAGCGACTCGACCCGGACAACACCGGCGGGGGACACCTGCTCGGAGTGAAGGGTGTGGCGGTGATCGCCCACGGCTCATCGTCCCGGGTCGCCATCGCCAGCGCCATCGGGCTTGCGGCGGAAGGCGCCGACGGCGACCTTCCGCAACGCATCTCCGAGGGTTTGGCCCGGGCCGAGGATCTGGGGACATGACGAGGGACCCTCTCTCCCGGATCCAGGAGGCGGTCGGCTACTCCTTCACCGACGCCGGACTGCTGGCGACCGCCATGCTGCACCGCTCCTACACCGCCGAGCACACCCTCGACGACTCCTACGAGCGGCTCGAGTTCCTCGGCGACGCGGTGTTGCAGCTCTCGGTGACCCACTACCTGTACGAGGAGTACCCGACGATGGCGGAAGGGGAGATGGCCAAGGTACGGGCTGCCGTCGTCAACGAGCGGGCACTCGCCGTGCTCGCCCGGGAATGGAACCTCGGGGCCGCCCTCCGCTTGGGGCGGGGCGAGGAGATGACCGGCGGCCGGGAGAAGGAGTCGATCCTCTCCGACGCGGTGGAGTCGGTCCTCGGTGCGATCTACCTCGATGCCGACTTCGTCACGGTTCGCCGCATCATCCTGCGCCACTGGGGCGACATGGTGGACGAGCGGGCTGCCTTCCCGGGGCGTCTCGACTACAAGACCCGCCTCCAGGAACACCTCGCCCACCTCGGGTTGCGTCCCCGCTACGCGGTCGAGGAGGACGGACCGGAGCACGCCAAGGAGTTCACCGCCAAGGTGTGGGCCGACGGGGAGCTGCTGGGGGAGGGGTCGGGGCGTTCCAAGAAGCGGGCGGAGCAGGACGCCGCCCGTGCCGCCTCGGAGGCGCTGGCCGCTGCGGGCGATGCCTGAGCTGCCCGAGGTCGAGTCGATCCGCCGCCACCTGGAGCCGGTCATCGTGGGGCGCCGGGTCGTCGCGGTCGAGGTGGGGCGTCCCCGGATGCTGCGCCGACAGCCCTCCCCGGCCGATTTCGCCGCCCGACTGCGAGGGCGCCGCATCGAAGCGGTGGGCCGCCACGGCAAGTTCCTCGTCACCGCCCTCGGCGGAGACCTGAGCTGGATCACCCACCTCGGGATGTCGGGCCGGATCGTGCTGGCTGCACCGGGCGACGCCCGGGAGCCGCACACCCACGTGGTGGTGGGGCTCACCGGCGGCGTCGAGGTCCGCTTCGTCGATCCGAGGACCTTCGGGTTCGTCGCCGTCTACACCCTCGAGGAGCTGGAGCTGACCTCGCTGGGGCGGCTCGGGCCCGACGCCCTCGACGGTCTTCCCCCGGCCCGGGAGCTGGGGCGCCGGCTGGCGGGGCGATCGGCGCCCATCAAACCCCTGTTGCTCGATCAGGGCATCGTCGCCGGAGTCGGCAACATCTACGCCGACGAGGCACTGCACCGCGCCGGTGTCGATCCGCACCGCCCCGGCGGGTCGCTCGACCGCGACGAGCTGGTGCGGCTGCGGCGGGGCATCAAGGCGGCGCTGGCGGCAGGGCTGCGCTGGGGCGGCACCACCCTCGAGACTTCGCCCTACCTGCTGCCCGACGGCCGGGCCGGCGACAACCTGGAACGGCTCCGGGCCTACGGCCGGGAGGACGAGCCGTGCCCACGCTGCGGGGCGCCGATCGTGCGGCAGGTGCTGCGTCAGCGCAGTACCTACTGGTGCCCGGGGTGCCAGCGATGAGCGTGGTGGCGGTGCGTGGCACCGTGGAGGGACGGGTGCAGGGGGTGGGGTTCCGGTGGTCGACGGTGCGTCAGGCGCAGCGCCTCGGGGTGGCCGGCTGGGTCCGCAACCTCGTCGACGGCCGGGTCGAGGTGCTGGTGCAGGGGAGCGAGACGGAGGTGGCGGCGATGCGGCGCTTCCTGGAGACGGGACCGCCGGCCTCCCGGGTCACCGCGGTACACCTCGGGGACGTGGCGCCCGACCTCGAGCTGGCCGGGTTCTCGATCCGGTGAGCCGCGACAAACGAATCCCAACGATGTAGTTCGTTGGTAAGCTCCCTTGGCCGTGTATCTCAAGACGTTGTCCCTCGCGGGGTTCAAGTCCTTCGCGGACCGCACCCGCCTCGACTTCGAGGCCGGGGTGACCGTGGTGGTCGGCCCCAACGGCTCCGGAAAGTCGAACCTGCTCGACGCCCTCGCCTGGGTGATGGGAACCCAGGCCACCAGCACCCTTCGCACCGAGAAGATGGAAGACGTCATCTTCGCCGGGACCGCCACCCGGCCACCGCTGAACCGGGCCGAGGTGGTGGTGACCTTCGACAACGCCGACCACTTCCTTCCCCTCGACCTCAACGAGATCACGATGACCCGTCGCCTCTACCGGGACGGCACCTCCGAGTACGCCCTCAACGGCACCCCATGCCGCCTCCTCGACTTGCACGAGCTGCTGTCGGACGGCGGGGTGGGCCGCCATCAGCACGTGCTGGTGGGCCAGGGCCAGATCGGCAACATCCTGAGCGCCCGTGCCGACGAGCACCGGGCCGTGATCGAGGAAGCGGCCGGGATCACCAAGCACCGCCAGCGCCGTGACCGATCGATCCGGCGCCTCGAGCAGACCGGCATCGACGTCACCCGCCTCACCGACATCCTCGACGAGCAGCGCCGCCACCTCCGGCCCCTGAAGCGCCAGGCCAACGCCGCCGAACGCCACGAGGGGGTGCGAGCCGAGATCCGCGCCCTGCGCCTCTGGTTGGGAGGCGAGCAGCTCCGCACCCTGCGCGGCCGCCTCACCGCCGACGGGGCCGAGCGCGAGACCCTGACCGCCGCCATCGCCGCCCACGACGAGGAGCGGCGCCGCCTCGCCGCCGACCTGGTCGACCTGCGCCGGGCCGCCGGGGAGGTGGGCCACGCCCTGGAGCGTGACACCGCGGCCGCCGCCCGCCTCGAGACCGTCGCCGAGCGTTATCACCGCATCGCCCTCGTCGCCCGGGAGCGCCGCTACTCCTTCGAGAGCCGCAGCCGCGGCGCCGGGGAGCGCCGCCACGACCTGGAGGAGGAACGCGACGCGGTCGCCGCCGAGATCGAGCGCTGCGTCGCCGAGGAGCGCTCCGCCGCCACCGAGGCGGAACGGAGGGAGGCCACCCTCACCGCTCTCGAGGACGAGGAGCGTTCCCTCGCCGAGCAGGCCCAGCTCCCGGCCGAAGGCGTGGTGGCCACCCTGCGGGGTGACCTGCGGGCCCTGGAGACCGCCGCCGAACGGGACCGCCGCGAGACCGACGCCCTGGAGCGGCGCCGCGAGGTGGTCGCGGCCCGCCTCGCCGAGGAAGCCGCTCAGGCGTCTCACCTCGTCGCCGAGATCCAGCAAACCGACGCCGAGGTGGGCCGGGCCCAGGCCGCTCACGCCGCGGCCCATCACGTCGGCATGCGCATCCGTGACGAGTTGGAGCAGGCCGACGAGCGACTGCGCCGCGACGAACTGTCACGGGAGCGGGCCGCCGCCCGGCTCGAGGCGGTGGAGGCGGCCCTCGCCGGCTTGGGGGATCCCGAAGCGCTTGCCACCGCCCGTGCCGCCGCGGCGGTGACCGGGTCGGTGGTGGAGCGCCTCGACGTCCCCGCCGACGTCGCCGCCGCCGTCGACGGCGCTCTCGGGGAGTGGCGCCACGCCCTTGTCGCCTCCGGGCGCGGCGAGCTCCAGACCCTGGTCGGCGAGCTGAAGTCGGGCGGACTCGGCGGACTCGCCTTCGTGCTTCCCGATCCCGAGCAGGCCGGCGCGGTGTCGGCCCCGGCCGATCTCGGTGCCGAAGCCCTCGTCGACCGCCTCGGTCCCGGCGCCGACCGCACCCTGGCGGTCCGGCTGCTCGGTGACGTGGTGCTGGTGGAGGGATGGTCGGCGGCCTGGACCCTGGTGGAGCGGCACCCCGAGCTGCGCGCCGTTACCCCCGAAGGCGACCTCATCTCCCGTTCCGGCATGTACCTGGCCGATCCCGACGGGGCCGGCCCCGCGGCCCTCGAGGCGGCCCGGGTCGGCGTCGAGACCGCCGACCGTGACCTGGCCCGCTCCGCCAGCCACCACCACAGCGCCCGGCGCGCCTTCGACGAGGCCAGCTCCACCGAACGGGAGGCGCTGGAACGGCTCGAGGAACTGGAGGCGAGGCTCGCCGGTCACACCGAGGCGCTGGCGCTCAGCGGCAGGGCCCGTGGCGCCGGGGAGGACGAGCGGGCCCGTCTCGACGAGCGTGCCGCCGGGCTGGCGACCGCCGCCGCCGCCCGGGATGAGCGACTCGGAGACCTGCGGGGCCGCCTCGAAGCGTTCGAAGGGGAGGAACGGGTCCGCCAGGAAGCCTGGGAGGCCCTCAACCGACGCCGCGAGGACGTGGCACGCCGCCGCGACGAAGCACGACGGTTGCGAGAGGAGGCCGCCGCCGCCCTGGCCGGTGCCCGGGAACGGCGCAGGCTCCTCGAACACCGCCGTTCCACGGTCGTTGCCGACATGGAGGCGCTCGCTTCCACCCCCGACGACCCGGCGGCGGTGGCGGAGCTGACCGCCATCGAGAACGAGGCGCAGCGGGCCCTGGCGGTGGTGCGCCGCCACGTCGCCGAGCTACGCGACCGCCAGCGCGAGCTGCGGGAGGAGATGGGGCAGGCCGACGAGCGCCTCACCGCCGCCCTCGACCGCCAAGAGGAACTCGACACGACTCTCGCCGCCGCCAAGGACAAGGCCGGTGTCCTCGCCGTCGAACTCGCCGAGCTGCGGGTGCGGGACGAGTCGGTCGCCGAAGGGCTGCGACGAGACGCCGACGCCCCCGAAGACGAGGCGCTCGCCGCCCCCCGTCCCGAGCTGGGGGACGGGGAGGATGCGGAGGAGCGGCTCGCCACCTTGGAGGCCCAGCTGCGCCGCATGGGACCGATCAACCCCCTCGCCGCCGCCGAGTACCGGGAGCTGGCCGCCGAGGTGGAGACGCTCGAGGCCCAGCTCGCCGATCTCGAGCAGTCACGGCAGGAGCTGCGCAAGGTGATCAAGGCCCTCGACGACGAGATGGCGGGTTTGTTCGTCGAGGCCTTCGAGGAGATCTCCACCTTGTTCGCCGAGCACTTCGCCCAGGTGTTCCCGGGCGGGAGGGGCCGTCTCCGTCTCACCGAGCCGGAACGTCCCCTCGCATCGGGCGTGGAGATCGAAGCGCAGCCCCTCGGCAAGAAGGTGGGGCGTCTCAGCCTGCTGTCGGGCGGGGAGCGTTCCCTGGCGGCACTTGCCTTCCTGTTCGCGGTGTTCCGGGCCCGGCCCAGCCCCTTCTACGTGCTCGACGAGGTGGAAGCGGCCCTCGACGACGCCAACCTGCGGCGTTTCCTGCGTCTGGTGGAGACCCTGCGGCGCTCCGCTCAGCTGGTGATCATCACCCACCAGCCGCAGACCATGGAGGCGGCCGATATCCTCTACGGAGTCACGATGGAGCCGGGGGAGTCGTCGCTGGTGCTGGCGAAGCGCATCCACGAACCGGCTCTCTGAGCGGGCGAGGAACGTCGCATGAACCGAGTCGTCGTCATCGTCGTGGTGGCCGTGGTGCTGCTGCTGGCGGCGTTCGTGCTGCTGCGCCGCCGTGCTGCGCCGCCGCCCTCCGCCGATTCGCAGGCGCCGCCGGAGCCGGCGGCCGTCGAGGCGCCGGGAGCGACGGGCGGGCTGCGAGCCCGCCTCGGCAAGTCACGACGGGCCCTCGCCGACCGGCTCGGCTCCGTGCTGAGCCGTAGCGGGCTCGACGACGGTTTCTGGGCCGACCTGGAGGATTCCTTGGTGGCGGCCGACCTCGGCGTCGCCACCGCCGCCTCCCTGGTTGCGTCGGTGCAGGCCCGTCAACCCGACGACGGGGAACACACCCGGCGCCTGCTCGAAGAGGAGCTGATCAGGATGCTCCACGTCCGGGAACGTGCCGTCGAGATCGGGGCGAAGCCTTCGGTGATGCTGGTGGTCGGCGTCAACGGCAGCGGCAAGACCACCACCATCGGCAAGCTCGCCTCCCAGCTCGCCAGCCGCGGCAAGCAGGTGCTGCTCGGGGCCGCCGACACGTTCCGTGCCGCCGCCGACGAGCAGCTGCGGATCTGGGCGGAGCGGGCAGGCGTCGACATCGTCACCGGCCAGCCCGGGGCCGATCCGGCCTCGGTCGCCTTCGACGCGTTCACGGCGTCGCGGGCCCGCGGCATCGACGTGCTCATCGTCGACACCGCCGGCCGGCTCCAAACCAAGGCGAACCTGATGGCCGAGCTGGGAAAGGTGGCCCGGGTGCTGCGCCGGGAGGCGGGCGACCTCGCCGAGGTGCTGCTGGTGCTCGATGCCACCACCGGGCAGAACGCCATCGCCCAGGCCCGCACGTTCACCGAATCGGTCGGCGTGACCGGTATCGTGCTGACCAAACTCGACGGCACCGCTCGCGGCGGCGTGGTGGTGGCGTTGGAACAGGAGTTGGGGATTCCGGTGAAGTACATTGGCGTCGGTGAAGGAGTGGACGACTTGATGACTTTCGATCCGGCAGCGTTCGTGGATGCGCTGCTCGGCGCATGAGCGGTCCCAGCCCCGCCGAGCTCCACGCCGAGGCGGCGAGAGCGGCCGAGCATGCCTATGCCCCGTACTCCGGCTACCGGGTGGGAGCGGTGGTGGTGGCCTCCGACGGGCGCCGCTTCAGCGGTGTCAACGTCGAGAACATCGCCTTCGGTGCCACCATCTGCGCCGAAGGCAACGCCATCAGCTCGGCGGCGGCCGCCGGCGTCCGCAAGATCGACATCGTGGCGGTGGCCGGCCTCGACAGCCCCGA
>CAYUDA010000026.1:12060-13363 GCA_964443425.1 uncultured Acidimicrobiaceae bacterium | reverse complement strand
GAGATGCACGGGTCGTAGTTGCGGATCGACTGCTCGAGCACCCAGCTCAGCTTGTCGTCCGGCAGATCCAGCGAATCCTCCAACACCGTCCGCAGGTCGTTCTCGATGCTGAGCTGGTTCTGAGCCGTGGGCGGTACGATCTGGGCCTTCAGGATCCGACCCCCGTCGTCCACCACATAGCGGTGGTACAGCAGGCCGCGCGGCGCCTCGCTGGCACCGTGGCCCTCACCGGCCTTGACGTCGAGGTCGATCGACGGCTCCGCCGGCTGCTCGTAGGCGTCGATGAGCCGCAACGCCTCCTCCACCGCGTACAGCACCTCGATGCCGCGCACCACGATGCTCTTGAACGGGTTGGTGCAGGTCGGGCCGAGGCCCACCTCGAGCGCGAGGTCCCGCACCATCGGCGTCAGCTTCTCGAAGTTGAGGCTGTAGCGGGCGAGCGGCCCGGCGAGGTAGGCGCCCCGTTCCTTGATCGTCGAGTGCAGGGCGTTGGAGCGGGCGACGTGATGCTCCTCGAAGTAGTCGTTGTACTCCGAGACGTCGATGTCGATGCCCTTGTTGGACTTGATGCGGCCCAACTCGATGGCGTACTCCTCGGGGTGGCTCAGCGCCACGAACTCGAAGTCCTGCTCGATCTTCGGGAAGTCGAAACCCGCCACCAGGCGCACGGTGTCCTTGGCCGCCTGCAGCGACCACTCCAGCTCCGGGACCAGGGCTTCCAGCTCCTTCTTGGACGGGACCCGGTACCAGCCGCCGACCTTGGGGTTGATGGGATGGATCTCCCGTCCGCCCACCGCGGTGACGATGGCGTTCCCCGCCTTCTTGAGACGGAGGCCAAGCTCGACGATGTCCTTGTGGTCGGCCGCCATGTGCACCGCGCTCTCGTACCCGAGGAAGTCGGGGGCGTGGAGCAGGAACATGTGGAGCACGTGGCTCTCGATCCACTCACCGCAGTAGAGGAGGCGGCGCAGGTCGCGCAGCGGTCCCCGCACCTTCTGCCCAAAGGCATCCTCCATCGCCTGGGTGGAGCTCGATTGGTACGCCACCGGGCAGATGCCGCAGATGCGGGCAGTGATGTCGGGGGCGTCGGAGAATGGGCGTCCTACCAAGAACGCCTCGAAGAACCGGGGCGGCTCGAAGATCGAGAACTCGACCTCCTCGATGACGCCGTCGACGACACTGACGTGCATCCTCCCCTCGCCCTCGACGCGGGCGAGGTAGTCGACGTCGACCCGTCGGGTGTTGCTGGTCATGCCGGTCACTCTCCTGAGGCGATGGCCAGCGCCTCGTGGCGATCGCTGGC
>CAYUDA010000026.1:0-11960 GCA_964443425.1 uncultured Acidimicrobiaceae bacterium | reverse complement strand
GTCATGCCGGTCACTCTCCTGAGGCGATGGCCAGCGCCTCGTGGCGATCGCTGGCGATTCGGAAGGGCTCGGAGTATGCGTTGAAACTCCGGAAGGCGTCAACCAATCCCCGCTCGGACACCCCGAGCAGCTGGAAGGCGGCCGATAGCGCCGCGGTGTTGGGGGACTCCATCGGTCCGAAGCATCCGTAGCACCCGCGGTGGTACGAGGGGCAGATGGCGCCACAGCCGGCCTGGGTGACCGGGCCGAGACACGGGGTGCCGTGCGAGACCATGACACACGCCGTGCCGCGCCGCTTGCACTCCACGCACACGCTGTAGGTGGGGATGTTGGGCCGGCGACCCTGCACGAACGCCGCCACCACCTCGACGAGGGCGTACTTGTTGATCGGGCAACCCCGCAGCTCGAAGTCCACCTGCACGTGGTCGCTGACCGGCGTCGACGTGTTGAGCGTCTCGATGTACTCCGGGTGGGCGTACACCGTCTGGGTGAACAGCGCGGTGTCCTTCCAGTTGCGGAGCGCCTGGATGCCGCCGGAGGTGGCGCAGGCGCCGATCGTGATGAGGAACTCCGAGTCGCGCCGGATCTGCTGGATGCGATCGAGATCGTGGGGGGTCGTGATCGATCCCTCCACGAGCGTGACCTGGTAGGGCCCGTCGATGATCTCGCGTGAGGCCTCGGGGAAATTGGCGATCTGGATCGCCCCGGCGACGTCGAGCAGGGCGTCCTCGACGTCGAGGAGGCTCAGCTGGCAGCCGTCGCAGGAGGCGAACTTGAAGACGCCGAGCTTCGGCTTCGCCGGAGCTGCTGCAGGCGTATTGGGCATGTCACACCTCCTTCAGGGTGAGCAGTTGCTCGATGTCCGAGTAGCGAAACACCGGTCCGTTGTAGCAGACGAAGTGGGGGCCGAACTGACAGTGGCCGCACGCCCCGATCCCGCACTTCATGTTGCGTTCCATGGTGAGGTGGATCCGATCCGGCGCGATCCCGGAGGTCCGGGTCAGCGTCTCGGCGGTCACCCTCATCATGATCTCGGGTCCGCACACGAACGCCATCGTGCTGTCGGGGTCGAAGGCGGCGCGGCGGATGAGCCGGGTCACCACCCCGACCGAACCCTGCCAGCTGCGATCGGCAGTGTCGACCGTGATCAGCGTCTCGATGTCGAGTCGGGCCGACCAGTGCTGGAGTTGGGCTCCAAACAGGAGGTCACGGGGGCTGCGGGTGCCATACAGCAACACCACGTTGTGGTACTTGTTGCGGTTGGCGAGGGCGTGGTAGATCGCCGGGCGCAGCGGGGCGAGCCCGATTCCGCCGCCGACGATCATGAGGTCCCCGCCTTCGGCGTCCTCGACCGGCCAGGACTTGCCGAAGGGACCGCGCACCCCGACATAGTCGCCAGGACGGATGCCGTTGAGCGCCCGGGTGACGGCCCCCACCTTGCGGATGGTTTGGATGAGCACCTCGGGCTCGGCCGGGTCGCCACTGATCGAGATCGGCACCTCGCCGACTCCGAAGACGTAGAGCATGGTGAACTGCCCCGGCAGGAACGGGAACGAGCCTTCGGGGGGTTCCAACTCCAGGGTGAAGGTGTCGGAGAGTTCGCGGCGCACCCGCGCCACCCGGAAGGGGACGGGGGTCATCGTGTTGGTTTCGATGGGTTCAAGCACGGTTGCCATATACATCCAAGAGTTGGAGGCGTGTTGCCTGGAGGCGACCCGCCAAGACGTTCGCGAACCGGGAGTACAACTCGAAGCCGAGCGTGCAGTCCGCTTCCTGCTTGACCCGCAGCGCCTCGGCGTCGAACCGAATCGCACGGGTCGGATCCAGAGTCTGGGCTCCGAACACCCACCGGTAGGGAGGGAAGAGCCACGACCAGCCGGTCACCTCGCCGTCGTGGACCGTCTGGATGACGTGATGTCCCCGTCCCGGCACCTCGAGTTCGAGGGCGACGGCGCCCTCGGTGATGATGTACCACGCGTCGGCGACTCCGTCCTCCTCGAAGATCATCGCCCCGGCGTCGAAGGCCACTTCCGAGGCGCAGGAGGCGACCGCGTCGAGGTGCTCCTCCGGCATCCCCTCGAAGAACGACATCCCGGCGAGGACTTGTTTCAGTTCTGTCATCGTGCACCTCCCGGTGCCGGGACTGGGGTGTTCCGGAGATCACCCCGTCTGATGGCGGCTGCTTCCTCGGTGATGTCGATGCCGACCGGGCACCAGGTGATGCAGCGGCCGCATCCGACGCATCCGATCATGCCGTACTGGTCGATCCAGGACGCCAGCTTGTGGGTCATCCATTGGCGGTAGCGGGCGGTCGTCGACTCCCGCACCGCAAAGCCGTGCAGGTAGCTGAAATCGAGGGTGAAGCACGAGTCCCACTTGCGGGTCCTGGTGGCCACCGGGGCTGCCAGCTCCATCGAGTCCTCGATGGTGTTGCAGAAGCAGGTGGGGCACACCAGGGTGCAGTTGGTACAGGCGAGGCACCGCTCGGCCACGCTGGTCCACCGGGGATGGGTGGCGTTGCCTTGCAGCAGTTCCTTGATCCCCTCGGTGTCGAGGCTCCGTCCCATCGATTCGGCCGCCGTGGCCAGCAGCTCGGAGGCGCGGGCGGTTTCGGCATCGGTGGCGGCGGCGAAACCGCCGTTCGCGGCGAGTTGGCCGGCGGCGGCCAGCACCTCGCTGCCCGCGTCGGATCCCGCCTCCACCAGCAGCTTCGTCTCGCCGTCGGCGGTCACCTCGGTGATCACCAGGTCGTATCCCGACGAGGCGGACGGTCCGGTCCCCATCGATGTACAGAAGCAGGTGCCGCCGGGCTCGGTGCAGTTGACGGCGACGATGAAGGCGTTCTGGCGCCGGTCCGCGTAGGTCTGATTGGTCGGCTCGAAACCGTCGGGTGTGTAGACGTGATCGAGGATGGCGAGGGCCGCCAGCTCGCAGGGCCGGGCGCCGATGAAGGCGTAGCGCGGCGTCGGTGGCGCCGGCCGGGTCTCGATCCCGTTCTCGGTCAGCTCGCCGGACCAGATCACGGTCTGTGGCGGGTTGAGGTACTGCTTCCACGAGTGGGGCCCGACGACGTATCCGAACAGCTTCCCGTCGTCACGATGCTCGAGGCGGTAGGTGCCCGGCTCGTGGTGGTCTGTCCAACCGACGGGGAGGTCCCCGCTGGAGTCGATGGTGTCGTAGACGATGGTCGA
Organism: uncultured Acidimicrobiaceae bacterium; assembly: GCA_964443425.1. GTDB lineage: Bacteria > Actinomycetota > Acidimicrobiia > Spongiisociales > UBA5794 > CAYQEC01. The sequence continues at coordinate 8,769 of CAYUDA010000026.1, read as the reverse complement.
GGCCTGCACCGTCGGTCCGATGACCTCGTAGCCCCGATCAGCCAACACCGACACCAGCCGGTCGAAACCGGCGCGGTCCATCACGACTGGTTCGTTCACAATGGGAGATCCTCCTGTCATGGCGTGCCACGTCCCGAGAGCTCTCGGCGGTGTCCTCCTGACTGACGTTGCCGCTCTGCAGCCGCTCCCGTCGCGCCGACGACCGGCGCGCGACGCAGCCTTTGACACCGTACCGATGGCGCCGCGCATCAATAGGGGCCATCGGCCCGTTTGACCCGCCGCAAGACCTTCGCGGTGAGGGCGCGGTGGTACCGGGCGGCGAATCCCGGCGGCGGCAACCGGCAACTCCAGCCCCGGGCCCGCTGCAGTTAGGCCCGGCAATGGTCGGTTGGGCGACTCGGTTGGGGCGAGATCGGTTCGGCGCGGTACCGTTGTACCGTGTGTATCACGCAAGTCAGACTCGACGTCAGCGAGGGATGAGATGCCGGACAAGAAATGGGTGTACGCGTTCGACGAGGTCGGCGAAGCCGAAGAAGCCGTCGGTGGTTCCTGGGACGCCGCGCGCGGCCTGCTCGGCGGCAAGGGCGCCAACCTGGGTGAGATGACCCGGCTCGGTGTCCCGGTCCCGCCGGGATTCACCGTCACCACCGAAGCCTGCAACGCCTACGTTTCGGGCGACGAGGCCTTCCCCGAGGGAATGTGGGACCAGGTGACCGCGGCGCTCGCCAAGGTCGAGGAGAAGACCGGCAAGACGTTCGGCGATCCCACCAACCCGCTGCTGGTGTCGTGCCGCTCGGGCGCCAAGTTCTCGATGCCCGGGATGATGGACACCGTCCTCAACATCGGCCTCAACGACGAGGTCGTCGAGGGCCTCGCCGCCCTCACCAACGATCCCCGGTTCGCCTACGACTCCTACCGCCGCCTCATCCAGATGTTCGGTTCGGTGGTGCTCGGCGCAGCCGACGAGGGTTTCGAGGAGGTGCTCACGGAGGCCCGTGAGGCCGCCGGCGTCACCGACGACGCCCACCTCTCGGTCGACGCCCTCAAGCAGATCGTGGTCCGGTTCAAGGAGATCGCCGTGGACTTCCCGGAGACTCCGATCGACCAGCTCCGGCTCGCCACCGAAGCCGTCTTCAAGTCGTGGAGCGGGAAGCGGGCGGTCGACTACCGCAACGCCGCCGGGATCCCTCACGACCTCGGCACCGCCGTCAACGTGCAGACGATGGTGTTCGGCAACATGGGCGAGGACTCGGCAACCGGTGTCGCCATGTCCCGAGACGGATCCACCGGCGAGAACAGCATCGAGGGTGACTGGCTCGTCAACGCCCAAGGCGAGGACGTCGTCGCCGGCATCCGTGCCACCAAGCCGATCGCCCAGCTCGCCGACGAGATGCCCGACGTGTACCAGCAGTTCTCCGACATCTGCCATCGCCTCGAGAACCACTACCGGGAGATGCAGGACCTGGAGTTCACCGTTGAGCGGGGCAAGCTGTGGCTGCTCCAGACCCGTGACGGGAAGCGCACCGCCCAGGCTGCGGTGCGAATCGCGGTCGAGCTGGTCGAGCAAGGCCTCATCTCGAAGGAGGAGGCGGTGCAACGGGTGACACCGGAGCAGATCGACTTCTTCCTGCATCCGCAGCTGGAGGCTGCCTCACGCGCCGCCGCCACCGCCGAGGGCAACCTCATCGCGACGGGACTGAACGTCTCGCCCGGCGCCGCGGTGGGTGTCATCGCCTTCGACGCCGACAAGGCGGTCGCAATGGCCGACGCCGGTGACAAGGTCATCCTGGTGCGCCCCGAGACCAAGCCCGACGACGTGCACGGCATGCTCGCCGCCGAGGGCATCGTCACCAGCCGTGGCGGGCGCACCAGCCACGCGGCCCTGGTGGCCCGGCAGTTCGGCAAGCCGGCCGTGGTCGGAATCGCCGCGCTCGACATCGACCTGGACGCCCGAACCATGGAGATCGACGGCAGGGTCGTCGCCGAAGGCGAGTGGCTCTCGATCGACGGAACCCTCGGTGAGGTCTACTACGGCAAGATCGACACCGTCGTGCCCGACATCTCGGATCGCTGGCTGTCGAGCTTGCTCGACTGGGCCGACGGGTTCCGGCGCCTCGGGGTCCGCGCCAACGCCGACTACCCGGTCGACGCCGAGCGGGCCCGCGCCTACGGCGCCCAGGGCATCGGCCTGTGCCGCACCGAGCACATGTTCTTCGAGGCGGAGCGCCTCCCCATCGTGCAGCGCATGATCATGACCGAGGACTCCGAGGTGCGCCGTCAGGCGCTCGACGAGCTGCTGCCGTACCAGCGGGAGGACTTCTACGGCCTCTTCAAGGCGATGGACGGGTTGCCGGTCATCATCCGGCTCATCGACCCGCCGCTGCACGAGTTCCTGCCCAGCTTCGAGGTCCTCACCGTCGAGATCGCGAACCTGAAGATCCGGCTGGCGTCCGGGGACGGCGACGCCACTGCGCTCCAGGCCGAACTGGCGGAGAAGGAACAGGTCCGGGACCGGGTCGAGGTGCTGCATGAAGCCAACCCGATGCTCGGCCTGCGCGGGGTGCGCCTCGGGATCATCATTCCCGAGCTTCCCAAGATGCAGGTTCGGGCCATCTTCGAGGCGGCCTGTGCCGCTCAGAAGGAGGGCACCAAGGTGATTCCCGAGGTGATGATCCCGCTCTCCAGCCACGTCAACGAGCTGCGCCGGCTCAAGGCCGTTCTCACCAAGGAGGCCGAGGCGGTCATGGCCGAACAGGGCGTCGAGGTGGAGTACATGATGGGCACCATGGTGGAGACGCCTCGGGCCGCCCTCACCGCAGCCCAGCTCGCCGAGGAGGCGGAGTTCTTCTCCTTCGGGACCAACGACCTCACCCAGACGACGTTCGCCATCAGCCGCGACGACGCCGAAGCCGGGTTCCTCATGGAGTACATCAAGCAGGGGATCCTGCCGGAGAACCCGTTCGCCTCGATCGACGCCGACGGGGTCGGCCGGCTCATTCAGCTGGCGGTCAAGGAGGGGCGAGCGACCCGTCCCGGGCTCGAGGTCGGGATCTGCGGCGAGCACGGCGGCGACCCGAAGTCGATCACGCTGTGTCACGGCTACGGGCTCGACTACGTGAGCTGCTCGCCGTTCCGGGTGCCGGTGGCCCGGTTGTCCGCGGCGCAGGCGGCGCTCAACGACAAGAGCTGACGATCTGGCGGATCGTGCCGGGGCCTCAGCCCGTGGTGGCTGCGGCTTCGGCCGATGTTCCGCTGAACACCACGGCGCAGTAGGCCTCGATGTAACGGTGCCGGTTGGTCTCGGTGTCCTCGGCCACCAGCTCGACCGCGGCCGCCCGCAGGTCGACGTCGTGGGACACCGACTCCGGCAGGTACTCGGCTGCGGTGCGCCACGCTCCGGGGTTGCGGCGTTCGTCCCAGTCGAGGTAGGCGGTGAACGCCGCCGTGATGACCTCGCGTGACAGATGGGCGGTGACGACGCGCGTGGGAAGGCTGCTGAACAGGTCGATGCCGTAGGTGACGCCGTCGTCGGCGAGGAGGTCGAGGAAGAAGGCTTCGATGATCTCGGTGCTGTGCGGCTCCACCGCGGCAATCGCCTCCCAGTCCTGGCCGACGGTGACGTCGGGCGCCATCGCCACGTAGGTGCGGTCCCCGAGCGGGATGAGGTCGAGGGAGTTGCTCCACGGCTGGGCGTCGTCTTCCTCCCAGTGGAAGATGGCGAGTGGGGACGCTCCCGCCGCGGTGTTGATGAGCCTGTAGGCCTCGTCCTCGTCGTAGATCTCGTAGACGTCGCCGGCGAGCAGGCCCAGATCGACCGGGATGCGTGACAGCAGCACACGTCCGCTGCGGTGGGTGAATCGTTCTTTGGTGAAGTCCTGACGGAGTTCGTCGGCCAGGGGCGTCAGATCGAGACCGTCCACGTGTTCCTCTCCAGGCAATCGTCCTCATGTCATCGGAGGGAGTCCCAAGGGTGCTTTAGCGGTTGTGTGCGCGGGGATTCAGTGGCGGCGGACGATGAGGACGAGGCCGGCTGCGATGAGCATGAGGGCGACGAGGGCGCTGCCCCACTGGCCGAAATCGCGGCCCGAGATCCCGAGCAGCAGCTCGAAGAAGGCGAAGCCTGCCACGAAGAGGGCGAGGCCGACGGTGACCATGATCCGGCCGCCGGTCTTCATCGCCTCGTTGCCGGTCCGGTGGCCGACGAGCCACAAACCAAGCCCGGGACCGGTGGGGGCGACCAGCGCCCAGGCGTAGGCCCAGCTCTCGTAGTGGCCGGCGGCGTTCTGGGAGAGGAGCAGCAGTCCGGTGACGAGCACGATCATGCCCGGAATGGCGAGCGCGGCGCCGATGGTGCGCCCCGAGACGAGGCCGGCGACGACGCCGGCGAGGCCGGGGACGATGACGACGAAGGGCCAGTAGTTGCCCCAGAGGTTGAAGTCGAACACCTCGCTCAGCAGCCACAGCCCGCCGGTCAGGACGAGCATGGCGCCGATGACGGCTGTGCCGGCACGGAGCGGGGGAGTCTGCTCGTCGGTCATGTTCGGGTCCTTTCCGGGCGGAGACTAGACCGTGGGGCGCGGGCGGCGGCAGGCGGCGAGGGACGGCTCTGAGGGTGGGACCATGGACTCTATGGAACGTTCCCTCCCCGTCGCATGCTGCGCCGCATGAACCGGGAGTTCTTCGCGGCGCGTCTGCGGCCGCTGTGGGCGGATTGGCGCCGCGGCGCCGCGGTGGCGGCAGGATTGGCCGTCGTCTCGGGCGTGGCGGTCGGTATCGCCATTCCGCGCGGTCCGATCACCGCGGACGAGGCGATCGCCACCATGATCCTCGGGATGGCGGTGGGCGTCGCCGCCGGCATCGCCATGAAGTCGCGCTGGGCGATGCTGCTGGTCCCCGTGTCGCACGCCGTTGCCTTCGAGGTCGCCCGCATCGGAACTTCGGGCCCCAGCGTGGACGGGATCCGGCTCGACAACGGCCTCGGCGCCGCCTTGTTCGTGGCAGGGCGCCTCTTCCACGGCGTGGTCGGGCTGGCCCCCATGGTGCTGGGTGCGGCGGTCGGGGCCGGGATCGCCCGGCAGCTCACCCCCGAGCGGTTCCCGGACCGACCGGTCCTGGCCCGGCTCTCCACCTTCGTGCGCCGCGCCGTCGCGGTGATCTTCGGGGCAGTCCTGGTGTCGCTGGCGCTGGCGATCGTGCAGCCGGCGACGACGGCGGAGATCGTGGACGGCGGCGGCGACCCGATTCCCGGCAGCATCGCCGCGCTCGAGCAGGTGCGCCTCGGCGGGCACGACCAGTGGATCATGATGCGGGGCAGGAGCGTCGACGCCCCGGTGCTGCTCTACCTGACGGGCGGCCCCGGCAACAGCGACCTCGGCTACACCCGGAGGTTCCTGGAGGACCTCGAAGAGGACTTCGTGCTGGTGGCCTGGGACCAGCGGGGAGCGGGCAAGTCCTACCCGGCGCTCGACCCCACCTCGACGTTGACGCTCGACCGCGCCGTGGCCGACACCGTCGAGCTGACCAACTTCCTGCGGGACCGTTTCGACGAGGAGAAGATCTACCTGCTCGGCAACTCGTGGGGCAGCCTGCTCGGCGTGCTCGCCGTCCAGCAACATCCCGAGCTGTATCACGCCTACGTGGGGGCCGGTCAGATGGTGGACCCGCTCGAGGCCGACCGCCGTCTCTACCGCCAGACGATCGACTACGCCACCAGCGTCGGCGACGATGCGCTGGTGGAGACGATGCAGAGCTACGGCGAGCCGCCCTACGACGACGTCTTCGCCTACGCAGCGGTGAGCGCGTCCTACGAGGATCTCGAGCCCTACACCGAGACGGCGGACTTCCGGGAGGGGACGTCGGGCATGTCCGCCACCGGGGTGAGCGAGTACGGATTGGTCGAGAAGGCGAACGTGCTGCGGGGTCTGGCCGACATGGGTGGGGTGCTGTATCCGCAGGCGCAGGACATCGACTTCCGGGAGGACGCTGCCCGCCTGGAGGTTCCGGTGTATCTCATCCAGGGGGCCCACGAGCTGACGGCTCGGGCCGATTTGGCACAGGAGTACTTCGATCGACTCGACGCTCCTTCCAAGCAGATGATCGTCTTCGAGCATTCCGGCCCCGTTCCCCACTTCGAGGAGTCGGCACGGTTCCGCGAGGTGATGGTGGACACGGTGCTGGCGGAGACCTACCCGACCGGCTGAGGCGCAGCCGAAGCTGCGGCTCGTCCGAGGAGGGTCGCGGCGCGGTTCGTCACGGCTTTCCCCGGATGCGGCCTCGCTGCTCCCTTGCATCTGGCATGATCCGGGCGTGGACGACTCGGGATTCGTCGCCGTGGTGCGCGGGAAGCAGCGCTGCCCCTACTGCGGGGCGCCGGGACGTCGCCGGGCGGGGACACTGCGGTGGAGGGACTTCGGGCGCTGGCTGTCCCGCGGCGGGCCGCGGCCCCGCCGGGTCTTCGTCTGCGAGCATGGGCACGAGTGGTCCCGTGGGGCGGTGCGGCGGCTCAGGCGGCGCCGGTGGTGGCAGGGTCCGCGCCGGGCCGCCGGGTTCTTGCGCCGGGTGCGGTGGGCCGAACCGGCCCGTTGGATTCACCTCGCCGCGCTGTCGCTCGGGGTGATGCTGGGTGTCCTCGCCGACTGGTGGTTCGGCTGGCCCTGGTGGGTCTTCGCCCTCGGTGTGCCGCTCCTGGTGTGGAGTCTGTTCCTGGCGACGGCGGTGCCGTGGTTCCGGTTGTGGGGATGGAAGGTGGCGAGGGCCGAGATGTTCGGGGGCGACGAGCTCCGGGCGCGGCATGATCGGCTGGCCGGGTTGGTGGCGGCGGGGCGCGTCACCGCGTACGGACTTCCCCCCGAGATGGGAGGGCGGCGCCGGCTACGGGCATGGGGGACGAGCCGGGACCGGGTCACCTCGATGACGGTGATTCACGGCGACCCGGTCGCCGGGCCGTACGTCGAGGTCGAGTTCGACACCCGCCTGAGCGGCGACCCGGAGCTGCGGGCGGAGCTGAGAGTCCACGAGGGGCTGTCTGCCCCGGTGCCTGATCGTGCCGTGCGCTGGGAACCATGCCGGATCCCGGTGGACGGCGCCGAGGTCGAGTTCCGCGGCCTGCGGTGGGACCGGCGCTGGGTGGCGTATGCCGCGGTGCAAGGCGGTGAGCTGATCCTCGACGTGTTCGACTTCCCCCCGACCGCGGTCTCGTTGGTGCGGCTCCACGATCTGACCCCCTACCTTCCCGCCTGAGCGGTGCCCTCCAGCTCGTCGGCCTGGCTCATCTGGCCCAAGGCGAGTCCGGCGAGCCGCTCCAGCTCGAGGAGCTGGTCGGCAGGCAGACCGTCGACCCACGCCACCCAGAGGCGGCGGGTCTGCGCCTCGACCGGGTCGTCGGGGTCGGCACCCGGGTCGGGGAGGTGGAGGTGACCGGCGCCGTCGATCGGGGGTGGGGTGGCGCCGAACCATTCCGGCTCGGTGTTCCAGATGCCCGTCACCGACAGCACCAGCCACAGGTCCCGCTGGTAGCCGTCGTCTCCCCCGGCGGCGGCGATGGCTTCCATCTCGTTGTCGTCGTCGAGTACCTGGTTCACGGTCCATTCCGCCGCCGGCGCCCCGACCGTCTGGGTGAGCAGCGACATCCACAGCGGTGCCGAGGCGGGAACGGCCAGGGAGAGTCCGCTGATGGCGAGACCGAGCAGGAGCGCCGCCACGCGGTGGACGGAATCGGCGGCGGCTCCCTGCTCGATCAGGATCCGGGCCCGGGTCTCGGTGATCCGACCCACCAGGGCTCCCATGTCGTCGAGCACGGCCGCCTGCTCGGCGGCGGTGCGGCCGGTGATCTCGGCAGCGATCCAGGTCGAGACGATGTCGAGGAGAGCGGTGGTTGCCGTGTCGGAGGCGAGCACGCTCTCGAGGAACCGCCGCACCTCGGCCTCATCCAGACGCATCCCCGGGTTGTCGGGGAGATCGTGCAGAGAGCGCGGGGCGGTTCCCACCAGGCGTCGGCGATATGCGGTGCCGTCCCAGGCGTACCCGCTCGGGACCAGTGCCGGGAGGTTGGTGCGGATCATGGCGGCGGCGCCGACTCCCACCATTGCCGGCAGCGTCGGCTCGTGCCCGGACACGGTGCCCACCACTGCGGCGACGGCACGATCGGCGGCGGCCTCGACCTCGGTGCCGGCCCAGGCGCCGGCGGGATCGGCCGCGACGCCGAGTTGGGCAAGGACGCGGCCCGCCGCGGCGCCGTCATCGCCGTACCCGGTGGCCGGGAACAGCAGCGACGCCAGCGTGTCACGGTCGGCGAGGCGGTTCACCAGGGCGACCGAGTAGGCGGTGTCGGCCGCTGCCGCAGCGAGGACGAGGAGCCGCGGGTCGACGTTGCCGGGGGATCCGGGAGGACCGAACGTCGGGGCGGTGGGCAGCGGCAACGGCATAGACAGGAACCCGTACGGCTCGAGCACCTCGACGGCCATCCCCACCACGAAGGCGTCGGAGAACTCGCCGAACCTGAGGAACTGGGCCGGGTGGACGGGGAGCAAGTCGTGGCGCCAGACGGTGACCAGATCCGCCGGGCCGAACCCGAGGTCGCCGTGCCGTGTCGCCCGGCCAAGGGCCGCCGAGATCGACGCCAGGACGGTGCGGGCCATGGACGGGTCGTCGGGGAAGGCGGCGGCGACGATCGAGGGGAGGGCAGCGACCCCGACCGGGCCGAGGGACGCGAAGAGGGCACGGGCCAGCGCTCCCGAGGGGTGGGTGTCGAGGAAGTGGGCGGCGGCGGCA
>CAYUDA010000025.1:0-13723 GCA_964443425.1 uncultured Acidimicrobiaceae bacterium | reverse complement strand
CACGGTCGGCCCCACCTCGGCCAAGTTGTCGGTGAGCTTGGCGATCGATTCGGCGAGGGCGATGGAGAAGCCGATGCCGAGCGCGGTGTGAAGCTCCACGGTCTGCCCGAAGGAATGGGCCCACGGCAGGAAGGCGAGGGATCGGTCCTCGGGGAAGAGCGGGAACACTTCGACGAGGGCACTGACGTTGTTGGCGAGGTTGGCGTGGGTGAGCAGCACCCCTTTGGGCTTGCCGGTGGTGCCGGAGGTGTAGATGAACCCGGCGATGTCCCCGGGCGCGATGTCGGGGATGGCGTACGGGTTGTCGGCACCGCGGGCCTGCAGCGCGGCGAGCGTGTCGGGCCCGGTGCCCTCGAGGACCACGATGTGCTCGAGGTCGGGGAGTTCGTCGCGGAACGCAGAGACGGCGTCGCGGAGATCCGCATCGGCGACGCACACCACCTTGGCGCCGCAGTCGCGCAGAATGTAACGCCACTCGCGTTCCAGCTGCGATTCGTACATGGGGACGACCGCGGCGCCGAGACCATAGGCGCCGTAGGCGGCGACGGCCCATCCCACCGAGTTGTCGGAGATGATGGCGACTCGATCGCCCCGCTGAACGCCGAGGAGGGCGAGGCCGGCGCGGGCCCGGTCCACGTCACCCGCGAAATCGCCGAACGTCATCCAATGCCACGTCCCGTCGCGTTTGGTACCGAGGAAAGGCCGATCCCGGTGTGTCGCCACACTGTCCTGGTAGACCTCCATCAGCGTCGAGAACTTCGGCACAAAATCAGCCATCGCATCCTCCGCCTGGGCGTTCCGGGACCCCACGGTACACGTTTGGGCCGCGCCGCTCCTGGGCGAGGAGCATCGGGTCGGCCGGGGGTGGCTCTTTCCCGGCTGCGATCGCCGCTACTCGTCCGATCCGGTCTCGGCCAGCCGCCGCAGCAACCGAGGACCGTCGAGGGTGGACACGTAGGGAAGGACGTCGTCGACGTTGTCGAGCACGTAATCGGTGAGCTGGTCGCGGACCACCTCGTGGAGTTCCTCCCGGGTCCACGGCTTGGCGATGTAATGGTCGAGGCCGGCCTCGTTGATGGCCCGGATGGTGTCCTCGTGGCCGGCCTGGCCGGTGAGGAGCACCTTGCGGATGGCGTGGGTGGAGGGGTCCGCGTGGAGTTCGACGAGGTAGTCGGTGCCCTGGATGTCGGGAAGGAGATGGTCGGCGAGGATCAGCGCCACCTCGTCGCCGCGGGCCTCGGCGGCGGCGAACACGGTGCGGGCGTCGCTGACGTCTTCGGCCATCTCGACGAGGAAGACCGGTTCGAACGCTTCGAGGTCACGGGTGATCGCTTGGCGGACCTCGGCCTCGTCCTCGATGCACAGGATGACGAGTCGGTTCACGAGTGACCTCCGAGGTGCTCGTTGGGGGAATGGAGAGTCTCCGAGGCGCGGGCTGCGGGGAGGCGGACGGAGAAGGTGGTGTTCCCCGGCGCCGACTCGGCCCGGATCGTGCCTCCGTGACGGACGATGATGTCCTTGACGATCTGGAGCCCGAGACCGAGCCCGAACTCCACCCGCCCCGACTTGGTGGTGAAGGTGGCTTCGAAGATCTTGGACAGGTCGCTGCGGGGGATCCCCATGCCGTTGTCGGTGATCGTGACCTCGACCTCGTCGGGCTCCGGCGAGGCGATCGTGACCTTCAGCACCGGGTCGTCCCGCATCGCCTGGATGGCGTTGGTGATCAGATTCGTCCACACCTGGTTGAGGTCGCCGGGCGATCCACCGATGAGGGGGACGTCGTCGGCGTAGTCGCGTTCCACGGTGACGTTGCGCAGGTCGTGGCCGAGCAGCAGCAGGGTCTCTTCGATGCCTTCGCGGACGTCGAAGGCATCGACCCGCTCATGGCCGCTGCGGGCGTAGGAGCGGAGGCTGCCGACGAGGCGGACGATGCGACCCGCGGCGGCGTCGATGCTGCGCAGCGACGCTCCGATGCGGTGGTAGCGCTCGAGACGGTCGAGCCGGGCCGCCGGGTCGGCAACGCCGTCGAACGCCGCCTGGTAGGCCTCGACGCTGTCGATGCCGATGCGAACGAGCCGCTTGGCGGTCGTCTCGTCGTCGAGGGCTTCGGCGAGGAGTTCGCGCCGTTGCCGCTCCACCCGGGTGGAGAGCGGCTCGGTCTCGCGGGCGATGCGGAGGGCTTCTGCGAGGTGGGCGCCGTCGGCGAGGTCGCCGGCGATGGCGGCGACGTCCTCGCCCAGGAAGTCGGTGGCGCGGCTGATGGCGGCGGCCGGGTTGTTGAGTTCGTGGCCGACGCCTGCGGCGAGCTGGCCCAGGGTGGCCAGCTTCTCGGATTCGACGAGGCGGGACCGTGCCCGCCCGAGCCGGTCGAGGGCGTCGGCGAGCTCGTCACGTTCCTGGACGAGGTCGTGGGCGAGGCTGTCGACCTGGAGCCGCAGCTCGACGCTGCGAAGGTTGCGGCGGGCCATGGAGCGCAGCAGTACGGTGACGAAGTGGACCGCCAGGGTGGGGCTGGTCTGGAGGGCGGTGTCGAGCTCCTCGAGGGTGAGGGTGATGAACGTCGTCTCCTCGATGGCGACGACGTTGAAGAAGGCGACGGGGTCGTTCCCGGCGACGGCGTTGAGGCCGATGATGCGGCCCGCGGTGCGGGAGTGGAACCCGATGACGCGGTCGTCGACGTCGAGGGTGAGGCGGACCCGTCCGGCGACCACGATGTGGATGCCGTCGACCCGTTCGCCGGCGCGCAGGATCAGGGATCCGGCGGGAACGACGTGCCGTTGTGGGGTGTCGAGGGCGCGGTCGATCTCGGTGATCATGAAGTGCTCGACCTCGTCGTCGGAGAGGGCCCGGTCGTCGAGGAAGGACCGCTGCAGGCGGCGCAGGGTGCGGTCCGCCTCACGGCGCTGCTCCTCTGCTTCCACGAAGGCATGTGAGAGCACGTCGACGTCGACGACCTCGGTCACCTCGTCGACCTTCTCAGGCGCTTCCTCGACGAAGAACTCGGTGACGAGGCGGTGCACCATGGCTCGCAGCTGATGCTGGCTCCACGGCTTGGCCAGGATGGCGTCGAGGGCGTGGCTGCGCACCACCCGGTCGAGGCCTTCCTCCTCGTGACGGTCGGCCATCAGCACCTTGCGGGTGGCCCGCAGCGGCTCCTGCGCGGTGCCGGCGATGAGGAGGTCCACTCCGGAGGCGTCTCCGACCGTCTGGTCGACGATGACGAGCGGGACTTTCTTGCCTTCGAGGGCTGCCTGCTCGGCTCGGGCGACGAGGTCGGCGCCGTTGTCGACCGCCACGACGGTGAAGGCTCCTTCGGCGATGGCGGTCAGGTCGTCGGTGAGGCGGGCGAGCACGTCGGGATCGTCGTCGGCGATGAGCACCACCGCCTGGGCCGTCGGCTCGGTCATCAGGTCACCCCCAGGGCCGACCACAGCAGCGGCGCGATCAGAAGGAACAGCACAAGCCCGATGGCGCCGACGATGGCGCCTATCGCCGCCATGTCCTTCGTCTTGACCATGCCTGAGGAGTAGGCGATGGCGTTGGGTGGCGTCGAGATGGGGAGCGCCATGGCGAGCGAGGCTCCGATGGCGATGATGAACCCGACCAGCAGCGGGTCGACGTCGACGGCGCCGCTGACGGTGAGGCTGATGCCGATCGGGACGAGCAGGTTGGCGGCGGCGCTGTTGGAGATGACGGTGGAGAGGGTGATGGCGACGAGAGCGAAGGCGGCGGTCACCAGGGCGGGGCCGATCGACTCCCATGAGACGAGGCCGATGAGCCAGGTGTCGAGGCCGGAGGAGGAGACACCGAGCCCGAGGGCGATGCCGCCGGCGACGAGCCAGAGCACGTGCCATTGGATGGACTGCAGGTCACGGGCGGAGAACACCTGGGTGCCGAGCAGCACCACCACCGGCAGGAAGCCGACGACGTTGGAGCTGACGCCGTGGATCGCCTCGGTGAGCCACAGCAGCACAGTGACGACGAAGGTCACGTAGAAGATGATGGCGGGCCGGGAGGTGTCGAACGTCTCGTCGATCTCGACGGTGAGAGATCGAGTGTCGGAGCGGAAGAGGCGTCCCAGCGCCAGCCAGGCGAGCACCAGGAGCACGAGCGCGGCGGGCACCGCCATCAGCATCCACTTGCCGAAGCTGATCCGGATCCCGGCCGAGGCGAGCTGGCCGATGGCGATGGCGTTCGGTGGGGTTCCCACCGGGGTCCCGATGCCGCCGATGTTGGCGGCGATGGGGATGGCGAGCACGAACCCGATGCGGAGTCGGTCCTCGGCAGCGAGCCCGACGACCACGGGGAGCACCACCGCCATCATGGTGGCGGTGGTGGCGGTGTTCGACATGAACATGGAGAAGCCGGCCGTGATGAGCATGAGTCCAAGCATGATCCTGCGCGGCGATGTCCCGAAGGGACGGAGCAGCACGCGGGCCATGGCGCGGTCAAGGTGGAATTTGGATGCTCCTTCGGCGAGGAAGAAACCGCCGAGGAACAGCATGAGGACCGGATGGGCAAGGGTGGCGAAGTAGGAGCTATATGGCAGGGGGTTGGCATCGGCAGGGAGGCCGACGAGCGCCTCGTTGGACACCATGAGGATCTCGAGAGCGATGATGAGCACGGCGGTGGCGTGGAGGGGTATGGCCTCGGTGACCCACAGCACGATTGCCATCAGGAAGATGGCGAAGACCCGGTGCCCGGCCACGGAGAGACCGTCGAAGTGGAACACGAACGGGATCGCCAGCGCGACCAGCGCCGCGCCGAGTCCGATGGTGTGGGTGGTGAGTCTCAGGGGAAGACGCCGGCGGGGGCGTTGGATGGTCGTCATGGCTCCTCGAGGTGTCATCGAAGAAGCAGCAGCGCCGCGAGCGTCACAGCATAGGGCCGGCTCCGGGTGGCCCGAATTCGACAGGGCACGAGAAGCAGGCGACGCCCGTCGCAGCGGCCCGCCGAGCCCGGGCGGATCGCGGGCCACTCGGGATCGTGGCGCGCTCGGGATCGCGGCGTGAGACGGGGTGAGGCGGCGTCCGGCCGGGGGGAGTGTCGGCACCGGTGGCAGCGGAGCCAGGGCTGTGGCTGGACGACGGCGAGCCGGCGCGCAGGCTCGCCGGGGGCGCGATACCTGCCGTCCCGAGGGGCCCGGCAAGAGCGCTCCGCCGGGACCCGGGTCCGGTCAGGCGGCCGAGGGCAACGCCGCCGGGGCGCACACCTCGCAGGCCGGGTCGGGGCAACGCATCACGACGGTGAAGTCGATGCCGGCGGCCGCCAAGAGGCGCTCGAGGTCGTGGGGAGAAGGCAAGCTCTTGGTTTCCATGATGCGCACGGTATCGGCCGGGTGTGACAGGAAGCCCGGGCCCGGGCGACCGGTCACCTCGCCAGCGGCACCACGTAGCGGAACGCCACCGCGTAGTGGAGGGCGGAAGCGGCCACCACGAAGACGTGGAACAGCTCGTGGGAGGAGAACACCCGGGGCCACAGCTTGGGCCAACCGGTCACCAGGAACACCATCCCGACGGTGTAGAGGACTCCACCCAATCCCATCAGCACCACGGCGAGCACACCGGCGCGCTGGGCGAGCGGGATCATGATCGGTGCCGAGATCCAGCCGAGTGTCACCATCAGAGCGATGGAGAGGGCGTTGCGGTCGGCGTTCTTCGAGGCGATCTTGTGGATGATGCCGGTGGCGGCGACCGCCCACACCACTGCCAGAGCGCTCCAACGCCAGCCACCGTCGAGCACGATGACGGCGATCGGAGTGTACGAGGTTGCGATCAGCACGAAGATCATCGAGTGGTCGGCTCGTCGCATCCGTCGCTTCCAAACCTCCTGCCACGGGATGGAGTGGTAGAGGGAGCTGGTGGTGTAGAGCGCCAGCATCCCCAGCCCGAAGACGAGAACGGCGACGCGGGCAGGCCACGTCCCCGCTCGAACCATGAGGATCACCGTGCCGACGACGGCGGCCACCGCCGCGGTCCCGTGCAGGACACCGCGAACCGGGTTCTGCATCTTGCCCAGTGTGATTCTGGCGACCTCCACGATATTGAGCGTACCGTGGTCTGAGAGCTGTGAGAAGCCTCAATTCGCGTGCCGGCGCGCGCCAACAGCACGGCGTCTTCGCTGCTCGTTGGGCCCGATCCGGGCCGTGGTGTCAGTTCCCGCGTGTGATTCCGGCCCGGCGCAGCACCGCGGCGGGGACTCCCGCCTCACGCCACGCTGCGTAGCTGATTCCCTTGCGGTCCGAATAGCTGCGGGCGGTGGCGACGAAGCCCTCCTCGAGTGCGGCGTTGTCGGCGGCGTTGTCGGCCTTGGCGAGCGCATCCTCCGCGTCGAGCTTCTTCTGCATGAGATCCACCCGCTTGAGAGGATCCTGCTCCGACGTGATCTGGTCGTTGAGTCGAGCCAGCCGCTGACGCAACGTCTCGACGGTGACGGGGCGACCCGGCCTGCGGCTCGCCAAGCTCGCGAGATATGCCTTGATGGTGCGCGCTTCGTTTCGTCCCTGCGCCAGCGCGGCCTTGTGTTCCTTTGACATCGCCATGAATGAAACCTCCGGGGACAGACGTGTTGGGAACCATCCTTGCACGTTCGGAACCCACGTGCGCCATTCATTGCGGGTAACTCGGCTCCTGGTCGGGGACCCACCTGTCCCGAGTCGCCGCTTGCGTCGTACCTGATATTTCCGCCAACCTGGGAGCGATGAACGACGACGTTTCGCTCCGGGTGGCCACTGCCGACGACCGGCCGTTTCTCGCTCTCATGCTGGTCGAGGCGGTGAACTGGGCGCCGGACCGCCACATCGCGGTCGCGGCGATACTGGCGGAGCCTTCATTGGCGCGCTACGTCGCCGGATGGCCCGCGGCGGGGGAGATCGGCGTGGTGGCCGTCGAGGACGACTTCCCGATCGGCGCGGCCTGGCTGAGGTTCTTCGATGCCTCCGATCCCGGGTTCGGTTTCGTGGCGCCCGACGTTCCCGAGCTGAGCCTGGCGGTCGCCGCCCACCGCCGGCGGCGCGGGGTGGGCCGGTCCCTGCTGCGGGATCTCGCCGCACGGGCCCGCGGCGCCGGCATCTCCGCCGTCAGCCTCAGCGTCGAGCGGGCGAATCCCGCTGCGGGTCTCTACCGGAGGGAGGGCTACGTCGTCGTCGGTGGTGACGGCGACGCCGACGTCATGGTGCAGCGGCTCGACTGAGACCCGGCACGCCGGCGTAGGCACGCCGTGCCGACCGGCGTCGTCGGGACGGCACCGCGGCGACTCGGGGAGTAGGTTTGGGGCGAATCACCTGACCACAGCGCTCGGGGGAGAGACGGTGAACGACGAGGGAATCGCCGCCCACGCCGCGGAGGGTCCGCCGCCGAAGGACCTGGGAGAAGCGACGGCCCGCATCGCGGCTTTGGAGGCCGAACTCCGGGAGGCGCAGTTCGACAACGGGGTCATGCGCCTCCAGCTCAACATGCTGGCATCGACCGACATCGTCACCGGGCTCCCCAACGCCAACGGCCTGCTCGAGGTCCTGGAGAAGGCCACCGCCCGCCACGCTCGCTCCGGGGAGCCCTTCGCCGTCATGTTCGTGGCGCTTGCCGCCCTGGAACGAGCCGGCGAGCGTTTCGGGAAGCGAGGGATGGACGACGCCCTCCGCCACGCCGGAGCGCTGGTCGGGGCATGCCTGCGCCGTCTCGACACGGTGGGGCGGATCGACGACGGGGGTCTCATGGCGGTGATGCCGATGCTGGAGGAGAGCGGCGTGTCGGCGGTGATCGCCCGCGTCGAGCACATCCTGGAGACGGTGCCGATGGTGTTCGAGGACGAGGCGTCGATCCCCCTCGTGCCGTCGTTCGCGGTGGTGACGAGCGACCCGTCATCCTCGGTCGATCCCGCGACGATGTTGGGGGAGTTGGCGGCTGCCCGGGAGCAGGCGGCGCCCGGCGCCCCGGTGGTGATCCGCTGCGGGAACGACGCGGCGGGCGGGTGAGCTCGCTGGGGTTCGCTCCGGTCCGGAGGGTGGTCGTGTCCGGTTCTACTGCGACGGCTCCAATAGAGTATGCGGGTGCGGACGCTCAGAGACCTGGTCAAGAAACCCCTGTACCGCCTCTACGAGGCACGACTGCTCGCCCGGCTGGATCGTGACAAGCTGCCGCGCCATATCGGCGTCATCCACGACGGCCATCGCCGCTACGCCCGAGCCGAGGGCCTTCCCGACTACGCCGCCAGCTACCGGGTCGGCATGGACAAGGTCCTCGAGTTCCTTTCCTGGACCGACGAGTTGGGGATCGAGGCGGTCACCTGCTGGTTGCTGTCGACCGAGAACCTGGCACGGCCCCGCGAGGAGCTGGAGCCCTACTACGACGTGCTCGTGGAACTCTTCTCCGAGATCCCCGGGTCGGCCTCGTGCCACGACGTGGCGGTCCGCCTCATCGGCAGCCTGGATCTGCTCCCGCCCCGGCTCGCCGAGGCGGCCAAGGCGCTGGAGGACGCCTGTCCCACCGGCCGGCGCCGGGTCACCATCGCCCTCGCCTACGGAGGCCGGCAGGAGATCGTCGACGCCGCCCGGGATCTGGTGAACCGCCTCACCCGATCAGGGATCCCGGCCGGGGAGATCGCGGAGCACATCGACGCCGACAGCCTGGCTGCCCATCTCTACACGACCGGCCTTCCCGACCCGGATCTCGTGATTCGCACCAGCGGCGAGGCCCGCCTCTCGGGGTTCCTGCTGTGGCAGGCGGCCTACGCCGAGTACTCGTTCGTCGACGTGCACTGGCCCGCCTTCCGGCGGGTCGACTTCCTGCGGGCCCTGCGGGACTTCACCCGCCGGGAACGCCGCTACGGCCGGTAGCTCTTCCTCTCGCCCCTCAGGGTCTTTCTCTCATCCTCTCTGGGATCAGAGGGGGCCGGGCGAGGGGGTCGCGGTACATCGACGTCATGGTGACCGGCGAGTGGCAGCAGGGAGGGTGACGGAACCTCGTGTCCCCCGTGGGAGTGGGCTGATGGAACCGCCGAATTCTGATACACCAGCAGCCGCCTTAGCGGCGGCTGCCGGTGTGAGTACGGAAGGAGAAGGAGTTTCCCTACTGACGAGAGCATCGGCCCGGCCGCCTGGAAGCTTGAGCCCTCTTCTGACTCCAGATGAACCAAAGGCCGCCATCGTGGCGGCCTCTGGTCCGGGCTTAGACGGGAGGTAGGAAGGCATCCTGTCTGAGTTACCCTATCGGCGAGCGGGCGCCGAAACTTGAGAGAGATTTTGGGGAGTTACCACGAACATCGCGGCGCACTGGTCGCCCACCTCGTCTCACGTGCCCTCCGCACCGACGGGCCCTTCACCCTCAGCTCGGGTGAGGTGTCAGACTGGTACCTCGATGGCAGGCAGACGACCTACGACGGTGACGGTGCACGGCTGGTGGGCCGCTGCATTCTTGCCGTGCTCGACGAGGACGTCACCGCGGTGGGTGGCATGACGATGGGGGCCGATCCCGTCGCGGTCGCCACCGCGGTTCTGGCCGATCGTCCCCTCAAGGCCTTCTCGATTCGCAAGCAGGCGAAGGGTCACGGCACCGGGGGGCGGCTGGTGGGACCGGTCGGCCCTACAGACCGGGTGGCGGTGGTGGAGGACACCGTGACCACCGGCAGGGCGATGGTGGAAGCGATCGAGGTGCTGCGCAGCGCCGGCATCGAGGTGGCGCAGGCCGTGGTCGTCGTCGACCGCAGCGCCGGGAGTGCGGCGCGACGCCTCGCCGCTCTCGGGGTGCCGCTGGTGGCGCTGGTCACCCCCGAAGAGCTGGGGGTGGTGGGATGATCCACCTCCGGGTCGAGCGATCCCCCATGCGCCAGCTCCTCTTCGGGCTCGCCGGCGTGCTGCTGTTGCTGGCGGCCATCGACATCGTCTGGGTCCACGAGGTTTCCAGCCCGCCCGACACCGACGCCGATGGGCACCTCACCTCCACCGGCACCGCGGAGCACCGCGTCGACGTCATCTGGGGCACCTTGTTTCTCGCGGCAGGAGGTGCTCTCGCCCTCGCGTCTCTCGGGGGCCTGGTGAGTCGCAGGCCGGTCGTCGAAGTCACCGACCGGGAGTTGCGGCTCCGCGTCGCCGGGCCTTCCCGGTCGATCGCCATCCCTTGGAACGAGATCCGGTCGGTCCGCTCCGGCAGCGTGGACGACAACGACGGGCGCATCCCGGTGCGGGTGCTGCTCGTCGACGTTGCCGATCCGATGCAGTACCCGGGGTCGCTGTGGGGGGCCGAGTGGCGCGACTCGGTCCTCGTCGTCGACGCCGATTCGTGGGAGGTGCCGGCCGAGCAGGTGGCGGTCCATGCCAACCTCGCTCTGGAGGAGCACCGACGCTGGGGCGTCCCCACCGGGGAGGTGTGACGGGATGCGGATCGGGAGCCACGTCTCCCCGCAGGCACCGCTCGAGGCCGCCGCCGAACGCGGTGCCGACCTGCTACAGATGTTCCTGTCCAATCCGCAGTCGTACCGGGCGCCCCGTCCCCGCGACGACGCCGCCGAGTTGCTGGCCTCGGACGTGGCGATCTACGTGCACGCTCCCTACATCATGAACCCGGCCTCTCCCAACAACCGCATCCGTGTCCCGAGCCGCAAGACCCTGGCCGGCACGATGGAGGCGGCCGCGGCGATCGGCGCCGCCGGGGTGATCGTGCATGGCGGCCACGTCGGTGACGACGAGGAGGCGGCGGTGGGGTTCGAACGGTGGCGCAAGGTCTTCACCGGGGCCGGGCCGTGGTCGGTGCCGGTGCTGATCGAGAACACGGCGGGTGGCGGGAACGCCGTGGTACGGGAGCTGGCGAACTACGGCCCGCTGTGGGAGGCGATCGGGGAGTTCAACGTCGGGGTCTGCCTCGACACCTGCCACGCCTGGGCGGCCGGTGAGGACCTGGCCGAGGCCGTCGCCAAGGTGCGGTATTACACCGGCAGCATCGGCCTGGTCCACTGCAACGACTCGCGTGATCCGCACGACAGCCGCCGCGATCGTCACACCAACCTCGGGCACGGCATGATCCCCGAGGATCTCCTGGTCGGCTTCGTGCGGGAGGCGGCGGCGCCGGTGGTGGTGGAGACACCCGACGACGACGGGGGGCAGGCCGCCGACATCGCCTGGTTGCGGGAGCGGCTCTGAAGGCGGCGGCGTCCCCCCCGGCGCCACCGGCCGGGCGCCGTCTCGCCGGGCTGTTGCTGGTCGCGGTGCTGGCGACCGCCTGTGCTCCCGCCACCGGGGACGCCGCAGCGGAGCCCGCCGCTCCGCTCACCACCCTGCCGCCGCTGACGACGACGACCTCCACCACCACGACCACCACGACGCTCCCCCCTCGGTTTCCCCTCGACGGCACCGTGGTCACGCCCGACGGCGTCCCTCTCCCCCTGGCCGTCGTCGCCGCCGGGACGGGCGCCACCGAGACGGATGGATCCGGGGCGTTCCACCTCGACGACGTTCCGGCCGGCACGGTGCTGGTGGCCCGCCCCGGGTGGGAGCCGGCCGAGTTCGACTTCGACGGCACGGGCAGCCCGTTGACGGTGACGTTGCAGCCGCGCCGGGTACGGGCGCTGCGGGTCATCGCCGCCGCGGCGGCCGACCCTGCCATCTTCGCCTCGCTGTTGGAGATGGCGGACGGGTCCGAGGTCAACGCCCTGGTGTTCGACGCCAAGGACGAGTCGGGCGCCGTGCACTACGCCACCGAGGTGCAGGAGGCGTGGGACATCGGGGCGGTCGAGCCCCGCTACGACCCGGCCGTTCTCCTCGCCACGGCCCACCGGCACGACCTCTACACCATCGGTCGCATCGCGGTGTTCGAAGATCCGGTGCGGTCCAGGGAACGGCCCGAGCACAAGCTGGCGGGATCGTGGATGGACCCCACCGACGAGAGCAACTGGGAGTACCCGTTGCAGCTCGCAGTGGAGGCATGCCGCCTCGGGTTCGACGAAATCCAGTTCGACTACGTCCGGTTCCCGGCGGGAGTGACGGGGCGTGCCGCCCGCAGCAGCCACCCCACCACCGAGGCCGATCGGATCGCCGCCGTTGTCGGGTTCCTCTCCGAGGCCCGCGAGCGTCTCCATCCCGAGGGGTGCGCGGTGGCGGCCGACATCTTCGCCATCGTGCTGTCGTCGCCCGACGACCAGGGCATCGGGCAGCGGCCCGAAGAGCTGTCGGAGGTGGTCGACGTGGTGAGCCCCATGGTCTACCCGAACCACTATGACGATGGCTGGCTCGGCTTCGACGACCCGGCCGACCACCCCGCCGCGGTGGTGGCCGACGCTCTCGACGACGGCATGGCCCGGCTGGAGGGCACCGCGGTGCTGCGACCTTGGTTGCAGGCGTTCAGCTACTCGAGCAGCAGCATCCTGGCCGAGATCGGCGAGAGCGAGCAGCGCAACCTGGGATGGATGCTGTGGAACCCGGGGAGCCGCTACGAGGTCGAGTCGCTCCCGGTGGCGGCGGAGCCGCCCGACGACGCTGCCGCCCCATGATGAGGAGGCGCCCCGCGGGGCGCCCCTTCATCGACTCGCCGTCTGTGGAACTCAGGAAGCCAGGTAGCGCTCCAGGTCTCCGTTGGTGGGGTCTTCACCCCGGGCGAACGCCTGCACGTTGTCGCGGGCGTCGACGTCCCGGTACTGCACCGGCGGGCTCTTCATGAAGTACGAGGAGGGCGCCAGCAGCGGACCGCCGATGCCGTCGTCGAGGGCCCGCTTGATGCAGCGCACCGCGTCGATGACGACGCCGGCCGAGTTGGGGGAGTCCCACACCTCGAGCTTGAGCTCGGCGGTGAGTGGGACGTCCCCGAAGGCGCGACCCTCGAGCCGGATGTAGGCCCACTTGCGGTCCGACAGCCACGGGACGTGGTCCGACGGCCCGATGTGCACGTCGTCGGCCGCAATGCCGTTGTCGAGCTGGGAGGTGACGGCCTGGGTCTTCGAGATCTTCTTCGACTCGAGCCGTTCCCGCTCCAGCATGTTCTTGAAGTCCATGTTGCCGCCGACGTTGAGCTGGTAGGTGCGGTCGACGGTGACCCCGCGGTCCTCGAAGAGCCTGGCCAGGTTGCGGTGCAGGATGGTGGCGCCGACCTGCGACTTGATGTCGTCGCCGATGATGGGCACGCCGGCCTCCTCGAACTTGCGGGCCCAGGCCGGATCGGAGGCGATGAAGGCGGGGATGCAGTTGACCATGCCGATGCCGGCGTCGAGCGCCGCCTGGGCATAGAACCGCGCCGCCTCCTCGGACCCGACCGGGAGGTAGTTGACCAGCACGTCGGCGCCGCTCTCCCGCAGGGCCGCGGCGACATCGACCGGCTCGGCGGCCGATTCCTCGATGGTCATCCGGTAGTACTTGCCGAGCCCGTCGAGGGTGGGCCCGCGCTGCACGGTGACACCGATCTCGGGCACGTCGGTGAAGCGGATGGTGTTGTTCTGACCCATCCACATCGCCTTGCCGACGTCCTCACCCACCTTGGCGGCGTCCACGTCGAAGGCGGCGACGAACTCGACGTCGCCGACGTGGTAGCCGGCGAGCACGACGTTCATCAAGCCGGGGACGTCCTCGCTGGGATCGGCGTTGCGGTAGTACTCGACGCCTTGGATGAGCGAGTTGGCGCAGTTACCGAGACCAACGATCGCGACCTTGACCTTCTTCATTGCTGTCCTCCCAGGAGCATCCGAGGGGCGTCGACGTCGTGCTCGGCTCGCGCATGGGCGATGAGCTCGTCGAGCCAGCCGATGT